>JAKJEP010000141.1:0-3242 GCA_022705365.1 Planctomycetota bacterium
ACATCAACGGGGAGCTGACCGTCAAGCGGATTCGCATCAAATACAAAAAAATCCTGCTGATGCCCGAAAACGAAAACTATCCCCCCCTGCCCATCCCTGCCGACATGGATTTCCAGGTGTGGGGTGTCGTCACCTATGTCATTCACGAGCCGTAAACCATGAATCCGATATTTGCCTTAGCGGACTGCAATAATTTTTACGCCTCCTGCGAGCGGGTTTTCGCCCCGGCTCTGGAGAATCAGCCCATCGTGGTCCTGTCGAACAATGACGGCTGTGTGGTCGCCCGCTCCAATGAGGCCAAAACGCTGGGCATCCCGATTGGCGTCCCGGTATTCCAGGTGCAGAACCTGATTCAGACCCATCAGATCCGCGTCTATTCCTCGAACTACACCCTCTACGGCGATATGTCCCGCCGGGTCATGGAAACCCTCTGCCAGTTCACCCCCGCCCTGGAAATTTATTCCATTGACGAGGCGTTCCTGGACCTGACCGGCTGCCGCGGCCAGGACCTGGCCGGCTATGGCCGCACCATCCGCAATACCGTCAAAAAATGGACCGGCATCCCCGTCTCCATCGGCATCGGCCGGACCAAGACCCTGGCCAAGCTGGCCAACCGCCTGGCGAAAAAATCCGCCAAAGCCGCCGGCGTGCTGGACCTGACCGACTCGCCTCATTTACCGCTGGCCCTGGAAAACACCGAAATTCAGGATATCTGGGGCGTGGGGCCTGGTTTCGCGAAGCGTCTGCGGCAGGCCGGCATTCAAACGGCTCTCCAGCTCCGCGACGCCGACGACGGCTGGGTCCGCAAACACCTGGGCGTGGTCGGCCTGCGCACCGTGTATGAACTGCGCGGCATGAGCTGCTATGGCCTGGAACTGTCGCCGACCGACAAAAAAAATATCGTGGTGTCCAAATCGTTCGGTCGGAAAATCGAAACCCTGGAAGAATTAAGCGAGGCCGTGGCCGCCTACGCCGCCCGGGCCGCCGAAAAACTCCGCCGCCAGAACTCCGCCGCCGCCGCTTTAACCGTTTTTGCCATGACCGACCTCTTCCGCAAGGACCAGAGCCGCTACTTCAATTCCCGGACCATCGAGCTACCCACCCCCACCAGCGATACCGGCGAACTGATCCGCTACGCCCTGGAAGCGGCCCGGAAAATCTACCGCAAAAACTGTCTCTTCAAAAAAGCCGGGGTGATGCTCAACGCGCTTACCTCCGCCGACCATATCCAGGCCAACCTGTTCGACACCATCGACCGCCCCCGTTCCCGCCGGCTCATGGACACCCTCGACCGGATCAACGCCAGCACCGCCGCGGCCCTGCATTATGCCGCCGAAGGACTGGCCCAGCCCTGGAAAACCCGATTCCAACACCGCTCCGCCCACTACACCACCGACTGGAGCCAACTGCCCCAGGTGAAAACGCACACCGCCTGCCTCTGGCATACCGGGCCATCTTATGATAAAATAACCAAGTTACCGATAAACCGCCGAGAAACGGAAAAATGAAAGATCAGGAAATACGGCTATCGGAGTATGGCCAAAAGTCGGTTTCGGCCGCGCCGGTCAGCCGGATGATGGTCTCGTTCGCCCGCGATTTTCGCGAAGGGGTGGATATCAATCTGGGGGTCGGCTATGTCAACGAAAAAACCATTCCCGGCCGCAAAATCGAGGAGGCCCTGCACGCGGTTTTGGCCCGGCCGGAAAGATACCGGCAGGCCCTGAACTACGGCGAACCGCAAGGCTCCAATAACCTGATTCACTCGATTAAGGATTTTTACCGCCGCTGCCATATCGGGGGCTTACCGGGAAAGGTGTTGGAAAAAACCGAGGTGGTCATCGGCCCCAGCGGGATCACCAGCCTGCTGGAGGCCCTCGCCCAGGTTCTGCCGCGCGGCATCGTCATCACCACGGACCCGATGTATTACATCTACTGCCATGTTCTGGAGCGGATGGGATTTGAAATCCTGGCGGTGCCGGAGGATGAGGAGGGGATCCGGATGGACCGGCTGGCGGAGAAGGTCAAGCGGCTGGGGGTGAGAAAGAAGGAAATACAGTTTTTATATATTGTCACGATCAACAATCCCACCTGCACCATCTTATCCAATCGCCGCCGGCGGCAGATCGTCGAGTGGGCGTTCAAGCTGTCGGCAGAGGAAGGCAGAAGCATCCCGGTGTTTTTCGACAAAGCCTATGAAGAGATCATCCACGACCCGCGGGCGGAAAAGCCGCAGTCCGCCTTATCGTACGATGGGCAGGGAATCGTATATGAGCTGGGGAGCCTGTCCAAGATTCTGGCCCCAGCCCTGCGGATCGGCTATATGATGGGGCCGGCGAGTGCTTTTCTGCAGGCGGTGCGGCAGCGGATCAATGACGTCGGGTTCAGCGCCCCGATGATTACCCAGGAAATCAGCAGTTACCTGCTGGACCATTGCATCGAGGAGCAGTTGGCGAAAGTCATCGCGGGCTACCGGGAGAAAGCAGTTGCGGTGCGGCGGTGGATCGAGGAGTACCTGGGTGAGTTTTTAGCCGAATGCCGGGGCGGGCAGGCTGGATTTTATTACTATCTGACCTTTGCCGCTATGGAAACCACGGAAGGCAGCCCTTTTTTCCGCTTTGCCAGCCGTACCACCGGTAATCGGGTCCTCGACCGCGAGGGTGAGGCCCTCCGGCCGCGCGCCATATACATTCCGGGTGAAATCTGCGTCCACTCGAAAGGTGATCTGGCGGCAATCGGCAAGAGGCAGTTGCGGATTTCGTATGGCTTTGAAGAGTTGGAAGGGATCGAGAAGGCGATAAAAATTCTGCGCGATGCCGCCTTATACGCCCGAAAAGAAAGGGAATAACCGAATGTTATCGAGTAAAACAAAAGCATTCATGGCCGGTATGTTCTTTGTCACCATGTCAGTATTGGCAGGTTGTTCAACACCAACACCAACACCACAGCCGCAGGCCGGTCCCCGCGACTCTCTGCTCGGCTGGTTCCACATGACCAAACGGGACCACATGATCCCGGTCTTCCGAAGCAATGGAACCTATTATTCCGTCTGCCGCGGTTTTGAAATCCCCCTCCGGGAGTGCTCCGCCGGCCTCGAATCGGCTGCACCCCCCACCACCATCGGTTTCGACGAAACATCGCATAATTACTATATAATCATCGAGGATGAGGAACTGGCGCAACAATACCAGGACTATATCCGCGGCGAAAAACAACCCATGACGAAGATCGATAAGCCGTTGGAG
>JAKJEP010000141.1:3252-5641 GCA_022705365.1 Planctomycetota bacterium
GCCAGCAGCGACGACTTTCTCGGCTGGTATTTACCGGTTTGGTTCCCTTTTCCTATGTGGGAGATACGGAAAGAAGGTCCCACATATCTGGCAGTCTATCATGAACCGGACCCGTCGGGCACATGGCATACGGAAGGGCAGCCGTATGAACTCACACCGCTTCCCGACCGATTGGGATTTATCGGCTTAGAAAAAGAACTAACACTTATAGCCTCATTTACAATGAAGTCCTGCACCGTTTTGAAATCGAAAACTCGGAATTCCCCCAGATTGTACGCATGCCGTTGGTTCAGTTTCAGACTCCACCGGCTGCAGAGGATTTTACGCCGGTCGGTCGCACCATGGCCAAAATCGGGATTCCCATTTGGCACTGACACTATCCTTGGAAAAACAGGTATGTACAATACCATAAATAAATGGTACGATAAGGGCGGCCTGGAGCGCTGCAAACCTTTGTAAGGAATTGGCCATGAACACAAATTATTTTCCTAAAAAATGGTTACTGGTTTTTTCCTCTCTTATGATTCCCGGGCTGATTTTGGCGGGGTGTACCCCATCAGGATCACAATCACAGAACGGACCCTGCGACCACCTTATCGGCTGGTACGAACTACCAAACCATCCTGGCAATAACCAGGAAATTATTCCAGGATCCGGCACACTAATTCCTGTCTTTAAAATCGATGGAACCTACTATTCGGTATGCCGGGGTATTGAAACTCCCTTGAAGGAATGCCCCGAGGGCCTGGAATGGGCTCTCGCACCCTCCAGCATGGTCGGCACCCAAATCGGCTTCAACAAGGCCTCGAATACGTATTACCTTATTATCAAGGACCAGATGCGGTCGTCCCTTGAAGAGGAGACAGCAGAAAGCATTCGGAAAAAAGGCTTTCGATTAGGCGAAAAGGAGAAACTCATCAGGATTGACAAGCCCTCATGGCTGCTGGATACAACAGCCCAGCCCCCGCGCACCAATGAAGATTTCCTCGGCTGGTATCAGCCCGTCTGGTTTCCCTATATAAGATATGAAATCCAAAAAAATGGTGAAAGATTTCTGTTCGCCGGTCAAATGCTTGACGAACCAGGCATATGGAAATCCGCTGACAAGCCGCAAGAACTTACTCCCCTTCCAGAAGGATTGGGCTTCACTGGCTCCCCGGAACAAAAAAATGTAAATAATATCGTGTACAACGAAGCCCTGAAACGTTTTGAACTTACGATGATGGATAATAAACGTCAGCCCAGCATCATCAGAATGCCTCTTGCCCAAATTCCATCGCCGGTTTCGAATCAGGTGGATGCAGTGACTCCGCATATAAAAATTGGCATTCCTTCCTGGCACTAACTTCGCTCGGAAAAACAGGTATGTACAATACCATAAAAAAATGGTACTATAAAGGTACTTAAAGTGTTTCAATCCTTTTTAAAGGAATTGGCCATGAACGCAAATTATTTCCTTCAAAAACGGTTACTGGTGTTTTCAACCCTTATGATTCTGCTGCTGATCGGGCCGGGATGTAAAAAAAGTTCATCCCCGAAACAGCCCTCGCCCGAATACCCTGCCGCCAAACCGATCGCAGATGAAAAAGAATTTCTGGCCGATCCGGAGGTCACCACCTGTGCACTGGAGAAAACTACCCTCTCCCAACTGAATCTTACCGATCAAAACACACCCTCCTTTGTGTATCGGATGCGGCATGAAAACAAAGAAGACCTCTGGCAGGGTGAAATTTCACTTGCCAATCGCAAGTTCAAAATCCTCCTGGGCGAACAGCCGGAACATGAATTTTATTTGTTCGATATCGAGAAGGGATTCGCGCCCTACTGGTGGGGTTCGTGGAGCCTCCATTCGTTTCACAAGATCGACGACAGGTTCTACCAGTTTCAGCTTATCGAAAACGGCGGTAAAATCGCGGCCCACCCATACCGTGGGGAACTGGGGATGATTCGCATCGGCAAAGGCGGCCGTACCCTCGGAAAAATCGAGTTTAATGGTTCTGTTATGCAGGCTGATTACGCTTCTGCCCCCGTCGGTATTCTCCAGGAACGCTGGCCCCAGCCCGTGCAGGAGTGCCTGATTCCTGTCGGTGATTATACGCCCTATTTAATGGCAGTGACCTATGATAATTTAAAAATCGATATCTCCAATAACTACCATACCAACGCCCAGGGCCAGTCCAATCGTGACGGTACCAAGAAAACGGTCTATGGGATGGCCGTTCGCAAAGATCAGCCCTACACCCTGGATTTTTCCAACGAACCGATGGTTATCTTTGACCAGCCGCCGCAGGAAAAAAAAGACTTCTCGCCCGGCCAGGAGATTGAATTTGCGGCGGTACTGATCGATCCGAAGCTGGACATCATGATTCGCGGACTGGATGACACCGCG
>JAKJEP010000141.1:5651-8220 GCA_022705365.1 Planctomycetota bacterium
CAAGAGAATACAAAGATGATGACGGCAATGTCACCCAAACGGTCGAAGTGAACAAATCGCTGGACCCGAAGGTGGTGATTACCCGGGCCGGCGGTGAGATAGTGGCGGAGGGCGTCATGCCCTTTGGCTGAGCAGGCACCTGCGGGTACACGTGGCGTGTACCGGACGATTTCCCAATCAGCGGCAGCGAAGAAACACTGACTGTTACCGTAACCTACGAAACCCAAAAGCTCTACGGTACCGTCACCGCCCAGCGGAAAATCACCATTCGCAAGTAAGCCGCTTTCAAGTTGATTGGAGATATGCGGCTGAAAGTCTCTAAGACAGAAGTCCCTATATCTCCCGGTTCTCGAAAAACCCAAAAAAAACGGTTGCCGCCATCCCAAAATGGATATATACTCATAGTGATGGTTACCCCATAGGGCGGCCGGTTGTGGGTATCCGGGTACAATCCGCAGAGATACCCGTGTATGGCTGGGATGGGTAACGTATCGCCCGCGAAGCGGCTTATTTTATAAATAACGGCCTGATAAAGGCTAAGAAACTTTAAAACATGGAAACTCTTTAGTAAACACAAGGAAAGCCCATGCCCAAAACCAAATACATCAATAAAATCGAGTCTATCGAGCCGCTTACGGAGGAACAGCGCCGGCAGTTGCAGCCGGTTGCCGAAAAATACCGGTTCCGTTCCAACGAGTATTACCTCTCGCTGATTAACTGGGCCGACCCCAGGGACCCAATCCGCAATCTGATTATCCCGCAATTGCCTGAACTGGAGGAATGGGGCAAACTGGACCCCTCCGGCGAACATAATTACACGATTTTGCCCGGCCTGGAACACAAGTATCCCTCGACCGTTTTGCTGCTGGTCAGCAATGTCTGCGGCGGCATCTGCCGCTACTGTTTCCGTAAACGGGTCTTTATCCAGTCGGATCAAGAAATCCTGCACGACCTGCCCGCCGCCGTTGAGTATATCCGGAGCCATCCGGAAATCACCAATGTGCTGCTGACCGGCGGCGACCCCCTGGTCTTGTCCACCGCCCGCCTGCGGGAAATCATCGAGGCGATTATGCCTGTCCCCCATGTCCGTATCATCCGTCTCGGCTCGAAAATCCCCGCCTTCGACCCCGCCCGCATCCTGGACGACCCGGAGCTGGCGGCTCTGATCCGCCAGGCCTGCGACCGGAACAAGCAGATCTACGTCATGACCCACTTCATTCATACCCGGGAACTGACTGCCCCGGCCCGCCTGGCCGCCCAATACCTGCATCAGGCCGGCGCTTTGCTGGCCAACCAGACGCCCCTGATCCGCGGCTGCAACGATGACCCGCTGGTCCTGGCCGACCTGTTCCGGGAACTGTCCTTTGCCGGAATCCCGCCCTATTATGTCTTCCAGTGCCGCCCGGCCTCCGGCAACAAACCCTATGCCGTCCCCGTCGAAGAGGGCTTCCGCATCTTCGAGAAGGCCAAATCCCTGGTCTCCGGGCTGGCCAAACGCGCCCGCTTCGTCATGTCCCATGTTTCCGGCAAGATTGAAATCGTCGGCCTGACCCAGCAGAACATCTTCATGAAATACCACCGGGCCGCCGAAGAATCCGACAGCGGTGACTTCCTGATGTTCCTGCGCAATCCCCAGGCCTACTGGTTCGACGATTACCTCGCCGCCGTCAACTGGCAGAAAGTGGACTGGCATTTCGATGCCTACGGCCCGGAATAATCCGCCCCCGGCCCGTACCCTTACGGAACCATGCGCTTCGCCGGAGTTGAACCGGAAACTTTCCAGGCGCAAAGCCGGTCAGCGCGGATATCCGCCAAACTCCCGAACCGCCTCATAGTAGGCGAGCCGATGCTCCAGCGGCGTTCCCTGCAGCATATCCCCGACGATTAACGCGAACCGCCCCTGTCCTTTGGCCCCGGACTGCATCAGCTCCTTCACCGCCCGCCGAATCGACTCCGCCGGCCCGTTCTGAATGATCCCGTCATCCAGGATCGCCGTAATCCAGATCTCCGGCCCCAGTTCCCTCCTCATCCGGGCAATATCCACCTTCGGATAGGTCAGCGCATCCAGATGTGTCAGGCCGAATTGTTTTTGCACCACGGGAAACAAATGGCTTCCCCGACCGCAATGGTGCAGAACCGTCGGCGCTACCGTCCCCCGCTGACGGTTAATCCGCTGCACCACCGGCACCAGGTATTCCTCATATGCCTGCGGCGAAAGCATATCAATCCCATGGTCCATCACCGCAAACGGTGTCTTCGTTTGCCAATCCGGCGCATGTCCGGTCCGTTCCAACTCAAACGAAGCCCCGCACGGCGGCGAAATCCGTTCCCAGGTCCGTTCCAGAATATCACACCAGTCCGCCACCTTATTCAGAAAGCGATGGGCAAAATCCGGATCCTCGTACATATCCAGCATAAGATCCGGCCCCCGCAAATCCAGGGCCAGGCTGAATACCCCGTTAGTCCCGACCCCGGGCTTCACACGACCTACCGGCCGGGACAAAAATTGCACCCGGTTTTCGCAGGTTTCCTTCAAATAGGTCCAAAACTCCTGTACCGTTTTCAGGAT
>JAKJEP010000142.1 GCA_022705365.1 Planctomycetota bacterium
GCCCGCTCTGGCCGGACGATACCGTACTCAGGGCATTGACCACATGCACCCCCGCCTCCAGCATCTGCGCCAGACTATGATACGCACTTTCTTTCCGGTTCGCCATGACCTGTCTCCTGTCTGATTCCACTTACCAGGGATTTACCGCAACACCCAGCATAATAACACCTTATCCTGTCGCCTACAAGATGTTTAACAAACAGTAAATCAGAAGATGAACACACTTCTACTCTTTCTCAAAATGGATGACCAGCCGGTTTTCTCCGCCAACGGCGGCAGTGCCGACCAGATCGGCGTAAAAACAGGATAGACTGCGGTTGCGGGGATACTGATACTTGCGAACTTCCAGGGGGACACCGTTTATCCAGGCGGAAACGGCCCGCACACGCGATTGCCTCACAAACGGCAGCACCAGGAATGTGTGTTCGTCGAACGGCGGCTCGCACCCCAGTGTGTACAGGAACGGCAGGTGAAAACCAGTCTGCACCCACCAACTGCCGGCCATGCTCCTGGCTATCTCAGGCAGCGGATGCAAATCGATGGCCGGTTCCGTGGATGCCGGATTGCCCCTGGGATAATCGGGCTTCTCTCCGACCACAAGGTCGATCCACGTCTCCTGCGTTTCGCTAAAGGCGTTCTCGACATAGACGCCGCAGAAATCGGCCAACGACCCAAGGCCAAGCTTGTCGGCCTCCGCATCCCACAGGGGCAGATGCACACCGGCGGTCTCGACGAACAATGGAAACCGCAGGGCGGTCCCGTCCTGGAAGCCGCCGATCCAGCCCGCCGCCGTCCCCTCGGCCAGACTGCCGGCCTTGACCTCCCAGTTGCGTAACTCATCCGGGGCGGCTTCGCGGCGGAACGTCACATCCATCGCCACGCACCTGTCGTTTCCCGCCACCCACTGAATCGGCGTATCGGCCCACAATCGCCTAGGCTGCTTCGGTACGTCACGAACGCTCGCCGAAACGATGGATTTGCTCCCATCGGGCAGCAGCACCGCACACCGCTCCGATCGTCCCTGCTGGCCCCAGGTTTTTACCAGGTAGCCCTGCTCCGTCGCCTCGATAGTGCCGGGAATTCCATACAATCTGGGTTCCTGGATCTTCTCCGGCGCCGGTTTCACCTCCAGGACCAGCACAGTCTGTGCCGGAACCTGCACACGTAAAGATGTTCCGAAAGCAGCAAAAGCCCCTTGTTCGGTAAGCCGGAGCCGCTCGACGGGATAAAGCTCCGATATCTCGCACTGGCCGGAACCGGCAAATCCCAGCGAGGCGTCCAGCGGCACTTCGACCGTCCGGCTCCAATACTGCGGATTGACGATAAAAACAAATCCGCGGCTGTCCTTAGCATGTCCATACATCTCGACCGATCCCATGCCGGGATCCTCACCGGCCTGGTACGTCTTTTTCCAAAGGTCAAAATTCGCTGTCAGAAAACTCGTCCACTTCTTGTAAAAGGCCAGAACCTCCTGCCGCTGTTTGTCCGGCAGCTTGTCGAGCCAGAGACGAATCTCCGCCGGGCAGAGGTTCGGCACGACCGCCACCGTCGAAAGCATGCCGTACTGATAGTTGCGGAGGTCGGGCACGATGGAGTTCTGGCAAAAAAAGTACTGGCAGTTCGTCAGGTACCGATAGGGCAGGAAGCGGGAGTAGTGCAGCGCGACCATCTGCTCGCGCCGGGTATCGTCCAGCAGCCGGGTCATATTAAGCCCTTGCCAGGGCAATGCCATGTACGGATCGGCCAGATACAGATTGGGATTGGTCCACGCGATCTTCGGAACAAACTCACCCCAGTTGCCGGAATTCGACCACGTCATCATATTCGGCGAAACGTCGTTGATCGCTGTTAGAATTTCGATCAGTCCCCGCACCTGCGAATAGATACTGTCACGTCCCGCCGGATGCCCGTGGTCAGCCGCGTTGCATTCATGGATGTTCAGAAAGTCCAGGCAGTGAAGCTCAAAGCCATAGCGTCGGTCCGTGCCCACTACCGTATCTTTATAAAATTTGATGAACTTCGGATTACCGAAACACACATCGGCGGGAGTAATCTTCCCCTGCGAGAAACTCTCCAGGGTATTGCGGTATTCATTATAGTGGGGGCAGAATACCATACTCGTTCCCGAGTAGTCACCAACGCGAACGCCGTGCTGTTTAGCAGCCTGCATGAATTCATCCACGACCTGGGGTTCCGGGTCGCCGGGCACCGAGTCGAACGGCCCGGGAAATACGTGGTAGTACTCCATTCCCAGTTGCTGCGCTAAATCCAGGTCATCCTCCAACAGGTCGATATGGAAACCCAGGGAAGGATGGTCCTTCATCGTATAGAAAACGACATCGCCCCGCGGCATCGTATAACGGTTGTTGATGCTGCACGAAATGAACAGGGGCCGCTCGAACCGGGGGCTGTATCGCTCTTGAATATAGGCATCCATGGCCGCCACCTCCCCATCATCGAATCCGTAACGCTCCCGGCCGGCAAGCTCCGTTGCGCCCAGCGTAAGCGAATGGCAGATGTATTTCTCCGCGGATTTTATCTTCACAAAGGGTGGATATTCGATCCTGACATTCGCATCAGCCGCCGTAATGGCGGAATAAGGAAAGTCAAGCGACGCGAACATCCCGCTTTTTCCTTGCCGGAAAAACGCGGCGATGTCCGACAAACCGGTGCGGCTCACCAACGGCTCCGTTTCGATCTGGGCATCGAACAATGTGACTCTGTGCACAACAAGATCCTGCCGGGCCACGATCGACAGTTGCTTGATGATGCGCCCCTTGCCCGCGGTTTCGTAGCTAAGGATCCATTCAAAGGCCTCATTCTCCCCGGCAAACGAGGCCTTTTGCCGGGCCGGAGGCGATGTTTCCAACAAACGAACCTTCCCCCGGTCAGGTGTTACCAGACCGTGATCCGTCTCGACCAGCCAGGCCGTACCGCTGATCCCGGCGAGCTTTTGGTCGCCAACCTGAAACTCCTTTTCATAGCAACCCTGCGAATTGTACGACAATGCAATTTGCAATGGATTGTCACCAACCACCAAGTCATCACAACGGGCGGATTCTGCAAAAAAACAGATCGGCAACAAAAAAACCAGACTCAAAACCATGATATTGTTCCATTTCATGTGTATTTTCCATCTAAAAGAGAAAAAGAAAGTAAGAAAGATTAGTGTAACTACTTCTCATCGGCTTCGGTAATCTTATGTATTTCCATTTATCTTGGCTGGTTATTTCTCTTCAGCATGCTACTCACGCTGGAATCGCAGGACTTCCGATTCACCCCTGCCCAGCGGAATCAACAGACCGGACAGCAATTCCTGGCCGGATACTTTCCGCATCTGGCTGCCGTCCATCCGGCTGAGCATATACTTCTGATCCGGCTCAACCCCGCGTAACTTCACTTCCACTGAAGCATAACTTGACTCTTGCGGCCGCAAAACTACCAGGAATCCCTCGCCGGTAGCCGGGTTGTTAAACTCCCAGCCCACCCATTGCGTCAGATCGAAAGTCTGCGGCAATAGCGGATAGTAGTCCTTGTTCAGCAGATGCCGCACCTTTTTATAGTTTTCGATTTCCTGGCGCACCCGCTCCCGCGCCGCCGCGTCCAACCGGGTCCAGTCGCTGGCAAAACCCAGGGGGCCGGCAAAAAGACTATGCAGATCGAAGCGGCTCGCCTGCGACGCGGCCGGCAGATTCGTGTTCAGCAGTCCGCCCGGCAGGAATTGATTCCCACCCGTCTCTTGTGAGCGGGCTACGGTCAAATTGCCAGTCTCATCACTTTTCCAGTACGTTTGCGCGCGGCGCATGGTCTCCAGGTCAATCCGCCGGCCGCCGCTGGCACAACTTTCGATCAGCAGTTCGGGATACCTTTCCCGCAGCCGGTCGAATAATTCATATTCCCCCTCCAGATAACGAATCTGCGTCAGCCCCCGGGTTTCCGGCTGATCGGCACTGTCCCACCGGCCCAGAGGATCAAAATTGTAATCGTAGCGAATCCACCGGACTTGCCCTTCGTCGATAAAACCGCACATCATCTGAAAAATCCACTCGCGCGCCTCCGGTAACTCCAGTTTCACCTGATTGCTGGCGACCCACTCGGGATGTTCGCGGGCCAGCCGCGTGCCCGGATCGGCCCTCCCCACCTCAAACCACAATCCCAGCTTTATGCCCTTCTCCGCCGCATACTTCCCGATGGGGCCCAGGCCATGGGGGAACTTGGCCCGGTCCAAGGTCCAGTTACCCACGCCGCTGGGAAAACCGCCTTCAAACCACCCGGCGTCAATGCAGAAATATTCCAGGCCAAGGCCCGCCGCCGCATCCATCTGCTGCTTCAGCATCTCCTCACTGATTCGGTTGTCGAAGGTGAACCAGTGATTCCAGGAGACCGGCGGCAGCGGCTTCTGATTGCCCAGCAGCGCCACATAATGATCGTAAAGTATCCCCCGCAGGGCATTCGAACCGTCCCAAGAATCGCCCTGATAAAGCCCCAGCAGGACGCTCGGCGAAAATATTTTTTCCCCGGCCGGCAGGGCCAGATTCATGCCCGGCATCCCGATGGTGATTCGCACCGCGCCCAAGCCGGTTTCGGGACGAAAATCGGCCTGCCACTGACCCGACCAGCCGATACCCACCAGCAGGCCGCGTTTTGCGGCGTCATTCTGCAGCAGGAAGAAGGGGAGGTCCCTGTTCGAGGACCGGCCGCCCGCCGCCGACATCGTCTGTGCGGACATGAGGTTCGCTTCCGAAACCAGAAACCCCGGTCTTTCGCCGGTAGATTCAGACGAGCCTGTCAAGCCGCCGGTAGAGCGAATCAGCCGGGTGGGCCTGGCATCCGAAACCAGCAAATCCAGGGCATAAACCTCCGTCAGCGGTTGGGCCGGCGTTTTGCCGCGGTTCTCGAAGAACCACCGAAACTCAACCGCCTGCCGATCCTTAAATACCTCCGCCCGCCATGTGGCCGCCAGCCCCTCCGGCGATTCCACCCAGGTAATCTCGTGAATCCGGCTGTTTTTGATTTCTACCGGCGGTTTCACGGTCCGCGTCCAATTCTTCAGCAGCGTCTCGGAAGTCTGCCCTCCGCACACAAAGGACGCCGGTGGCGCCGCCGGGCTGAGAAACGACTGCCGCGCTGCCGCGACGATCGTACTCAGCGGCAGACGCTTGCCGTCCGCATCGATTAGACATGCCTCGCCCCAATCCGCCTGATCGTAGGAATAGCCGTCACCGGCATCCGTGACCATCAGTTCCAATTGCCGGACGTTGGCCACCGCCGCTTCGATATGTTGCGGCGACTGGCCGAAGCGGCAGACCGGCGTCCGGGCCAGTTCCTGCCCATCGCCCTTTACCACGAACACCACGCTGGCCTTATCGCGTCCGTTCCGGGTGTCATCATTGTTGTCAATACCCACCTCGGCGGCAAACGTCTGCATGGGCGAATCGATCTGGAAGACAATCCGCCCGTTGGCATGGGATCCCAGACCCTCCTTGTAGTTTTTCTCGCCGATCCGCAGTGGCGTATGCGTATGACACGAGGCATTGACAGTCAGTTCCCCATATTCCTGAGCGACGCTTACCAATCGGACCGGCGCTGATAACTTCGGCTGTGCTGATGACAGGCCGATATCCGCCAGAAATTGCTCAAACTCCTCCATCTTGTCAGCCATAACCGGCGCTTGAAATCCGATAAAACACACCCAGCAAACAGCAATCCATCGTAACATAACTTGTGTCTCCTTATCAATATCCGGCATAATAATATTTTAATCCCCCGGTGGCAAGAAGCTAAAGGTATAATTTATCTCTTTCGCCCGGAAAACAGTTGCTTTTTCCTGCCGTTGGCGGGTATGATGTATCCCGGACCTGGAAGATCAGTCAGCCGGAAAAAGGGTACGCCGCCATGGACGATATCAGCAGCCTTCAAATGTTAATCAAATGCAAGCACCCCTGTATTGCGATTATCACCCTGGAGGAACTCTACGCCAAAAGCGTGGTCATCGATACCGCCATTCAGTTGACCTCGAACCTGCTGCTCTGGACCGTCAACGATGGCCTGAAAAATGGCCTGATCTCCGGCGAACAGCCCATCGAAGGCACCCAGAATCCCGCCGCCGCCCTCTACTATCTCTCCGCCCGCGAGGACCGCTTCATCACCCTGGCCCTGGACCTCGTCGAGCATCTCAACGAAAAGCACATCCTGCGGGCCACCCGCGACCTCATCAACAAGTTCACCATCACCGGCAGTACGCTGGTCCTCATCGACCACAGCGACCGGCTGCCCCAGGCGATCCAGAATTATACCTCCTACTTCACCCTCTCCCTGCCCGACGAGGAAGAGCTGGAGCAGATCGTCCGCACCACCCTGCGGAGCTTCCATCAGGACAATCCCCTGGAGATCAACGTCACTCGCTCCGGCCTGCGGAATATCGTCCGCAACCTGCGGGGCCTGACCCGCCGCCAGGCCCAGCAGATCATTTTTGACACCATCTCCGAGGATCACCGCTTTGACAACAGCGACATCAACCGCGTCCTGGCCCAGAAACGCCAGCTTCTCCAGACCGGCGGCATGCTGGAATACGTGGAAACCCCCGCCGAACTCAACGAAATCGGGGGGATGCGCCGGCTGAAAAGCTGGCTGGCCAAACGCCAGAACGCTACCAGCGAAAAGGCCCTGGAGTTCGGCCTTACCCCGCCCCGCGGCGTCCTCATCCTCGGCATCCAGGGCGCCGGCAAAAGCCTCTGCGCCAAGGCTATCGCCACCGCCTGGCAGCGGCCCCTCCTGCGGCTGGACACCAGCAGCCTCTACGACCGCTACATCGGCGAGTCCGAACGCCGCCTCCGCATGTCCCTCAAGCAGGCCGAAATGATGGCCCCCATCGTCATGTGGATCGACGAAATCGAAAAGGCCTTCGCCTCTGCCGCCTCCCGCAGCTCCGACGGCGGTCTCTCCCAGCGGATGTTCGGCACCCTCCTCACCTGGATGCAGGAGCACCAGGAGCCGGTCTTCCTGGTCGCCACCGCCAACGACATCGAGGCCCTGCCCCCCGAACTGCTCCGCAAGGGCCGCTTCGACGAAATCTTCTTCGTTGATCTGCCCACCGAAGAAGTCCGCCGCGACATCTTCAAAATTCACCTGAAAAAACGCAAACAAAATCCCGACGACTTCGACCTGGACCGGCTGGCCCGCACCGCCGACGGCTTCAGCGGCTCCGAAATCGAAGAGGCCGTCATCAGCGCCCTGCACGAGGCCTTCTCCCGCAAAGTCCCCCTGACCAACGATCTGATCCAGGAATCGGTTCAGAACTCCCCGCCCCTCTCCGTCACCATGCGCGAGGCCGTCGAAAACTTGCGCTGCTGGTCCAAAGGCCGCTGCGTACCTGCGGATTGAACAAATATTCCACGCCGGCTCCTGCTGTGTCACCCTGATCGTCTGGGACCCATCCGGCCGGGCCGCCAGGGCCGAAAAATTCTTCACCATCCGCGAATAATCCCCCTTTCCAAAGGCCAATCCTCGGTATATAATCATTCATATAAAAGAATGGAGTATTTTGATGTTCAGCACACGAATGACTTTATCGGTTGTGATTCTGCTGGCCGCCTTTACCTTTGCCGGCTGCAGCCAGGTGGAACTGGAATTCAACGCCTATCAGTCTGCCAAAAAAACCTTCCCTGCCCCCGCCCGCGAAAATACCGTCGCCGTTGTCGTCGGCAGCGAGAAGGGGGAACCTCTCCTCCAGGAAGAGGTCGGCGGCAAAATCGCCAATCTCCTGCGGGAACAAGGCTATGTGGTCGCCCCCAAAGAGGAAGCCCAATATGTGCTAAGCTGCTGGTTCGGCATGGATAGTGGCAAGACCTATTCCGGTGTCATGCCCATATATCAGCCCGGCGAACACTACACCTCCCGGGTCCGCACCTCCGGCGGCCACTGGCGTACCGTCTCCTATACCCTGCCCGCCGAACCCGACCAACCCGACCAACCCGACCAGCCTGACCAGCCCGAAGGCGATACTGCCCAGCAGGAAAAAATCGCCGCGGAGAGCATCATCTGGCGCTGCTCCTGCGTCAATGCCGACGACAGTACCGACCTCCGCTGGCGGATCAATCATATGCTGATTGCCTCCTTCGACTACCTGGGCGCGGATACCCCCCGGCAAAAAACTATCAAAATCGGCGAAGAGAGCAAACGGGTAAAAGAACTGGTCTCCC
>JAKJEP010000143.1 GCA_022705365.1 Planctomycetota bacterium
GTTGGCTCGGCCTTCGCCGCCACCTCGGACCCGGCTGTCCGGTCCGATGTGATCCTGATCAATCATGTCGGCTTTCTGCCGGACTCCCCAAAGTATTGCGTGATCCCTGAGCCGCCGGAAAAAACCTTCACCATCTGCCGGATGAAAGACTGTGTTTGGACGCAAGTTCAGGAAGGAACATTGTCAGAAGGCGGACCGGGACTCGAACCGGGCTGGGTTGGCGAGTTCACATCGCTCCAGGAGGAAGGCATCTACCAGGTGCGCTGCGGCGGGCGGCCCCCATGCGGGTTCTCTACAGCTACTTCCCCTGGCAGCGCTGCGGCGACAGCCTCACCGGCTGGGCTGCGCCGTGCCATCCGGACGACGGCCGGATCGCCGAGACCGGTGAACATCGGGACCTGGCCGGCGGCTACCATCAGTCCTGCGATCTGCGAAAATGGATTTCGCTGGAGGTCATCGGTTTGCTGGGGCTGACTCGCTTTGGCCAGATGCAGTCCCCGCGCTGGGATAATGGCTGCATTGCGGAAGAGCTTCGCTGGGGCAGCGACTACTACCAGAAGCTGGTGCGGGAGGACGGCGGGATGCTGGACTCGGTCTTTATTCCGCTGGGCTGGGGGCCGCGCGATTTCTATCTGTCCGATTCCCCGCCGCCGGCGATGTGGAGCACCATCCGGCACCAGGCCCTGTTGGCCGCGTACTTCCAGCCGCGCGACGCCGCCTACTCCGAAACATGCAAACAGGTTGCACTTCGGGTCTGGCAGTATATGACCTCAACCAAACCTCGATATGAAAAATATCAGGCCCCGGCCTTGCCGCCGCTCGGTCATGACCACCTTAACAGCTGGTATGCGGGTTTCTACCCCGGTTCCGCGCTCGACCTGGCTCATCGCCTGTGTGCGGCTGTGGCCCTTTACCGCGTTACCGGTGAGCCGGGCTTGCTCGAAGATGCTGTGCAGTCTGCCTCCGCACTGGTGGATCTTCAAGTGGGCTCCGCTGGTGAGAACAATGACGTTGGCGCTTGCTTCTGGGAGGACCCGGCGCGCAAAAACCTGGTGGAGAGCGGCGGTTACTTCTGGCACTCTACCGGTCCGCTGGGGCTGTGCGAATTGCTGGAGCTGAAGCCCGAACATCCCGACTCCGCCAAATGGCGAAAGGCGGTGGAACGGGTCGCCCAGCAGTATCTAAATACTTCGCGGCGCAATCCCTGGGGTTTAATCGCTACGCGCTGGTCCATACAGGATCAGCCGGTTCCCGCTCCTGGTGCCGGTCAAAGTGTTTCCGATTTATATAACGGCGGAAAACTTGACCTGCCGGGTGCTGCCGGCCCGGACCGATTCGCGGTCTATCAATACCGGTCCTATGGATATAATGTCCCCATATCTGCCGCCGGCGTATTTATGCGGTATGCGGCCAAGCTCACCGGCAGGAACGAATATCGCTGCGTCGCCCAGCGGCAAATGGACTGGATTCTTGGCTGTAACCCCTACGATGCCAGTGCGGTGGAAGGGGTGGGATACAACCAGCCGCTGCGGGGCTTTTATGGCGAGTTTTTCCCCCCTACTCCCCAGATTCCCGGCGCCGTTTCCACGGGACTGACCAGCGGCTCGATCCTCATGCAAAACTCCGGATTCGCAAACGAGTATGACATGCCCGTCGTGGGCTGGGTGCTCTGGCTGATGACAGAGCAGGCAGGTTCCTCTGTGCCGCAAGGCAAGTGAACGCACAAATTTCAACCTTTACAGGAATGATATGTTTTATGGAGACAAAATTATGAATCGCAATTCACATGTTAAAAAATATTGTGTGCCTGTTATTCTATTTATGATTTGCGTATTTTCCGCCTCCTGTCTCGCCCAAAGGCCGGATAATCCCAAATTAACCAAGCTGCCCTTCAGCATCTACCTGGCCATGGAAAATACCCCCGTCCTGTTTAACGGCCGGCCGCTGCTGATCGACAACCACCGCCCCGGCGAACTGGAGGCCAAAGGCGAAAACGCCTATCTGTTCATTATGGATCTGATAACCGGCCAGGAGGTCGCCCGTTTTGGCAAGGGACACACCTTCGTCAGCGGTTTTGTCAACGGCCAGGAGTTGAATGTCTTCGCCACCGAATTCACCGATTTCGGCACCAAAATGAATCTGATGGGCATCACCCGTTTTACCACCACCGACCTGAAAAACTGGACCCAGCAGCGGGTTCTCTCCCGCCGGGAAGGAGGCGACGAAAACCTCTTCAACTCCTCCGTCTGCGCCGACGACCAGGGCTATCTCATGGCCTACGAATACAACCAGCCCGGCACGCCGAATATCTGGAGTTTCCAGTTCGCCCGCTCCAAAGACCTCGCCCACTGGGAAAAAATCAATGGCCTCCATTACACCGACCTCCAGGAAAAAACCGCCTGCTCCAATCCCACCATTCGCTATTTTGCGCCTTATTACTATGTCATGTACGGCGGCTGGCGCTGGGCAGGTCCCGGCGTTCACTATGAATACCGGCTGGACACCACCAAATACGTCACCTTCCTGGCCCGCTCGAAAGATTTGAAAACCTGGGAACTCAGCCCCACCCGCTATCCCATGCTGGACCCCGTGGACGGCGAAGGGATCAACAACACCGATGCCGACCTCTTCGAGTGGGACGGCAATACCTACATCTACTATGCCACGGGCAATCAGGCCGACTGGGCCTCCATCCGCGTCGCCATGTACCCCGGCCCGATGAAAGAACTGTTCGAGAAACACTTCCCGGAAAATGTCCCGATGGTCCAATTCGACGCTGTTCAGAGCAAATACATCTATCCCCCTTCTTCTCAATAAACCGGCCTTTATCCAAAATCCCAGGCCAGCCGATGCCGGTAATGCCGGTACAGCAGCCCCATCGTCCGCATCGCGTATATCCACAGGCACAGACCCCCGATCTGCCCCGCCAGTCCCATCAGGATATAACCGGCTATCGAGCCTTCTTTGGCAACAACGGCACCAAAGGAAAAATGCGAAATACCCCACGCCAGACAGCATAAGTACAAACTCACGCAGCACGCCAGATACGGGAAAAAAGTTCCCAGGATCGACCGCACCACATAATCCGGCCGGATCGTGACAATGCTTCCCCCCAGCGCCAGCCCCATGATCGTCATCGGCCAGAAGAACAATCCCAGCCCGAATAAAACCGCCAGCAACATCAGCTGGCCGGCGGGAAAGGTCTCCGCCTCGGAACCATAAAACAAAATCAAAAAATAAATCCCCACCGCGATCCCCGGCAGCAGGGCATACAGAAAGCTGAACTGAAACAGCAAATACGGCCGGATAATGTCATCCCACCAGTCGGTCAAAACCGGCAGATTGGGCAATTCATCTTCTCCCCCAGCCGTGGTTACCACCACGTCAAACATATAGGCAAAAATATAGGCCGTGATCATAAATTTCGCCATCCCAAACAAAGGCCCGCCCAGGGGCAGGCTGGCAATTATCGACAGCATAAAAAGGAAGAAAAAGGTGATGCCATCTCCCAGACAATGGATGGGCGAAACCATCCGGAATAAATCGGCCTTGAAACTGGTCGGCGGTTTTTCCCCCTCCCCAGCTGCTGAATTCCGGCTGGTTTTGATTCTATGCCCGCAAAAGGAGCATACCGTACCCTTCCCGATGATGACCCCGCATTTCGGGCAGCAATTTTCCCCCTCCACCGCCACGGGCGAATCTGTATTTTCTGACCCTTCCTCCGAATCCCCGGATGCAGACTCCGGACCGGTATTCAAAAGGTCATCCGTCCAGATACTCTTCTCTTCGGATAGCCGATACTCTACGGCTTCTTCCTGCGGTTGAGGAACCGCTATCGGATTGCCACACCGGGGGCATTTTACCTTCTTGCCGCCATATTCATCAGGAACACCGAGCTTTTTGTCACAGATGGAACAATGAAATTTAATCATCTTCCCAATACCTCCCACTGAATCCTTCGTTACCTTTCCAATAACTTGCTATTCTTCAGTCCGAGCCGCGGAAAATATCACGATGGCAAAGAAACTTTTGTTTCTGCCTCGCACATCATAAATACCCTGTAAACCATTTCTGGTTTATAAACAAAAATCACACAGCCGCTTCGCAGAATTCCATAAATGCTTACAGAAAAAGATATTTATACCGGCAAATATACCAATTTGAATGATAGAATCAAGAGGTTCCCTGAAAAAATTACTCCGCAGGCATTCAAAAGGGAAAACTTGTAACATACTAAACCAGCATATGTTATAAATTTTTTATTTTAGGCATAGACTTTGCTCTTTAATCCTGGTATAGTGTTTTCTTTGCTGGAATTCAACGGAATTGGCCGTGCTAGGCGGGGTGTTAGCGGTACCTTGCACTCGCAATCCGCTCTAGCGAGGCTGAATTCTTTTCCAAGGGTCCTTTGTTTTGGGCCACTATTGTCTCATAAGACATTGATCGTTGGGTCCCATGCAAACGAACGACGTGAACCTGGTCAGGCCGGGAACGGAGCAGCCATAAGCGAATCGTTTCGTTGTGCCGTGGAATTACCTGACGGGAGTCCGCTGAGACGACACACCCAGGGCGATTGATTCGACGAAAAGTGCACGGCCATCTTTTTTGACAGAAACGCCAAAAGCCGATATGGACATCCAAAAACGGCTCTGGATCACCAATAACAAGGGATCGGAGAACTTTTGACGCTGGCGTCTTTTTGATTTATATCAACTAGGTATTCCCTGCGAAGGGAGCAAGGTAGAGAGTTGACATGTCGTACACAGTCCTGGCAAGACGGTATCGCTCCGATACCTTCGAGGATGTGGTCGGCCAGGAAGCGGTCGCCCAGACCTTAAAAAATGCCATCGCCGCCGACCGCGTGGCCCATGCCTATCTGTTCACCGGCACCCGCGGGGTCGGCAAAACCAGCATGGCCCGCATTTTAGCCAAGGCCATGAACTGCCTGGCCTTCGATAAGCCGACCACCACACCCTGCTGTAAATGCGAAAGCTGCCGGGCCATCAGCGAAGGCGAAGACATCGACGTCATCGAAATAGACGGAGCCTCCAATACCGGTGTGGAACATATCCGGGAGCTGCGCCAGAACGCCATTTACCGGCCCGCCCGCGCTCGCTTCAAAATCTACATCATCGACGAAGTCCATATGCTTTCCGTCAGCGCCTTCAATGCCCTGCTGAAAACCCTGGAAGAGCCGCCGGACCATGTAAAATTCATCCTGGCCACCACCGAAACCTCCAAGATCCCGGCCACCATCCTTTCCCGCTGCCAGCGGTTTGATTTCCGCAACATTCAGATAAAAGATATCGCCCGCCAGCTCCAAAAAGTACTGCAGGGCGAAGGGGTCGAAGCCGAAGAAAGCCTGGTCCGCCGGGTAGCCCGGCTGGCCAACGGCTCCATGCGGGATGCCCTCTCGCTGCTGGACCAGCTTCTCAGCATGTCTGACGGCAAGCTCTCCTTATCCCTGCTGCAGGACCTGCTGGGCACTCCCCGGTCCCAGCGGATTGTCGAACTGGTTTCAGCCATCGGGGAAAATGATCTGTCCGCCGCTCTCAACTGCATCGATCTGATTCTGAACGAAGGACTGGCCCTGGAACAACTGGCCGAGGCCTTGCAGAATCATTTCCGCGATTTAATGATTCTGCGGAACTGCGGCGCAGAAACCGAACTGGTGGAACTGGATGAGGAAGCCGTTCGCGCCCAGGCGATGGAGCAAGCCAAATTATTCGACGACGCCGCCCTGGTCTATAACATCACCGTCATGGAAGAACTCCGCCGGTCCATCAAATCCAGCGGTGCCAGCCGGCCTTTGCTGGAAGCGGCCATTGTGCGATTGGCCGCCAACGACCGCTTTAGCGATACCAAAACCATCCTGGAACAGATTCAGAATTTGCAGGCGGGGGATGCCGGTTTTCCAAATCCATCCGGCAGTGGTCCCTCTGCCCAGCGAGCGGGCGGTGTCATAACCACTGCTCGTCCGGCCCCTGCGGCCCCTACCGGCAGTCCCCGGCCAAAAGCCGCCAAGCCGGTACAAATTCCCGCCGGTTCGGGCCCCGCTCCAACAGTAATCCTGGAATATTTGCAAAACAATTGGTCTAAAATCATGCTCGAACTGAGCAAGCAGGGCCGCAGCCAATTCAGCTTATTTTTGAACCAGGCCCAGCCGATCCAGTGGCTAAATAACCGGTTAACCATCGAATATCCCTCCCAGCACAGCGGCAATTATAAATTTCTATCCGAAAACCCGAATTACATCCAGCAAATAGAGCAGGCCCTGCAAGGGATTCTCTCCAGCCCGGTGAAACTGGTGCTGGCCCCCCTGCGGGAGGATGCCGCCCCCGCTCAGCCGGAGAATAGAAACGCACCGATTGCCCCCGGCGCCAAACCCAGCCAAAAGGAAATCGACGCCGCCATCTCCGACCCCAAAGTAAAACAGGTCCAGGAGGTCCTCGGTGGTAAGGTTAAATCGGTCGAGCGGTCGAATTATGAAATCACATAAGAAAGGAATCAGTCATGGCAGGACTCGGTGATTTAGGAAATATAATGGGCCAGGTCAAACAGATGCAGGCCAATATGAAGCAGATGCAGGAAGATCTGCGGAAAAAGACCGTTCAGGCCAGCAGCGGCGGCGGCATGGTCACAGCCACCGTCAACGGCCACAGCGAGCTGGTGGCCCTGAAAATCGATCCCCAGGCCGTCGATGTCCATGACCTGGAAATGCTCGAAGACCTCGTCAAGGCCGCCGTCAACGCCGCGGTGGCCAAAAGCCAGGAAGAAATGAAGCAGGAAATGACCCGGCTGACCGGCGGTTTGAATATACCGGGTCTGGATAATATCGCCAAGATGTTCGGATGAGCAGCGTCCATACGGAAAGCATGAATCGGCTGATGGAGCAGTTTCGCAAACTGCCCGGCATCGGTCCGCGCACCGCCGAGCGGCTGGCCTATTTCATCCTCAAGCAGCCCGCCGCGGAGGCCCTGGCACTGGCAGAGGCCATTCACAAGGTCAAAACCCAGATTCGCAACTGCCGCCGCTGCCACAACTTCTGCGAGCAGGATCTCTGTGATATCTGCCGGGACCAGCGCCGAGACCATTCCATCATCTGCGTGGTGGAACAGCCCAAAGACCTGATCAATCTGGAAGCAACCGGCATGTGCAACTGGGTCTATCATGTCCTCCTGGGCCATCTGGCGCCGCTGGAAGGCGTCACTCCCGACGACCTGACCATCGATGACCTGGTCAAACGCGTGGAATCCGGCCAAATCAAAGAGGTGGTCATGGCCACCAATCCCAACCTGGAAGGCGACGGCACCGCCTTATATATCACCTCCCTGCTCAGCGATATGGAGGTGAAAATCACCCGCCTGGCCCGCGGCCTGCCCACCGGCAGCAGCATCGAATTTGCCAATAAAAATATCCTCAGCGATGCCATTTCCGGCCGGGTTCCCATGTAAGAAATTTTATCGTATAGTTATGACGCTTTATTCGCGTTTATCAGCAAACCAGACCGGCCAAATGGACGATACAAATACTAATAGTAGGATTCGAGAAACAATTTCGGACCGATAACTAAAATGGAAAGGGTTTTTGATGCGCCTGGACATGTCGCAAAATATGAGAATGGAGCAGCGGATGATGCTGGCTCCACGCATGATCCAGTCCATGGAAATTCTCCAACTGCCCCTGCTGGCCCTGCAGGAACGCATCGAACAGGAAATGCTTTCCAACCCCCTGCTGGAATATGACGAAACGTCCCAGCCTGACAGCTCTGCCGCCGATACAAACAGTTCAGCCGCCCTGCCGGAAGGGGAACAAACTCTGGTCATCAAAGAAGACCATGCCAAACGGGAGGACTTTGAGCGGCTCAGCAATCTGGACAGCGATTTTGATGACTACCTTTCCCGCAGTTCCTATGTCCAGGTCCGCCGCGCCGCCGATGAACCCGACCGCAAGCTCGAGGCGATGCAAAACACCGCAGCCCCGGCCCAATCGCTCAACGAGTACCTCCATAATCAATGGCGGTTTGTCGAGTGTGAACCGGTCTTGAAAAAGGCCGGTACCGTAATCATCGATGCCATCGACGCTTCCGGGTATCTGGCTACTTCTCTTGATTC
>JAKJEP010000144.1:0-288 GCA_022705365.1 Planctomycetota bacterium
GCTGGGACCTGTACCAGGGCCGATTCGAATAGGTCGATGGATTGGCGGATGCCCAGCCGGCCCGCCAGTTGGTGCAACTTCGCCTTGAGGTCCGGGGAGACCGGCTGAATCATGCGGCGGCGGAATTTTTGCAGTTGGGTCCAGCCGCCCAGATACCAGAGGCTCAGGCCCAGTACCCCCGCCAGCCAGCCGGCCACAATATAAGGCAAAGCGGCTTCCAGCGTATGGGTGAACCGGTCCTGCCAGGGCAGGGTGGGTGTTGCGGCTGGGGGTATGGGTAACGGCGGG
>JAKJEP010000144.1:298-7990 GCA_022705365.1 Planctomycetota bacterium
CGCTATCTGTTATATCAGCCGGGGGCTGCACCGCCGGAGCGGTATGATTTTGCGGCATAGGAATCATCTGCAAGGTGATGACCGGGGCGCAGACCATCAGGGCCAGGCCGCCGCAGGCGATCAGGTAGCGCAGATGGGCGGAGGATTTATGCAGCAGTTTGAGCAGGACCGCCAGCAGCAGGCCGATGGCGCAGGCCTGCCAGACGAAATGGACCAGGGTCCAGCCGATTTTTTGGGTTATTGCCGCCTGAAAAAGGTTCTGCATGGTTTCCATATTATTTTCCCTCTATTTCGGTGAGCATTTGTTTGATTTTCGCCAGTTCGCCGGCGGAGATCTTTTTGGCCGACAAGGCCCGCAGGACCAGTTTTTCCGCCGATCCGCCGAAGGCCTTGTCCATCAGATCGCCGAGTAGCTGATTTTGGGTCTGCTCCTCGGGCAGGTGAGCCTGATAGACATGGGTCCGCTGGGACTGATCGCGCACGACAAGTCCCTTCTCTGCCATGATTTGCATCAATTTCAGGGTGGTGGTGTAGCCGGTGGGCTGCTGTTTGCTTAGCGTTTCGTTGACCTGCCGGACGGTGCAGGGGCCTTTCTCCCAGAGGATGCCCAGAATTGCCAGCTCGCTTTCGGTAGGTTTGGGTATTTTTGGTTTAACCATGGTAAAATCCTTTCTGATGGTTGAGTTATCTATCTTCAATATACGACATTTTTCGTACTTGTCAACGAAATATTTCGTATTTTAGTAAAAAATCTTCATTTTCCAGTCTTATGTATTCCGTAAAGACCAGGCGATGCGGGCGGGTGGATGTGAATCCATATTCATAAGATTTTACCAGCAATATAGTTACCATATTTTTTATGCCTATATTTTACGCAAGAAAGATACGGTAAATTGTGTAAGGAACCGGCTGGCAGAATATCCATATACTATGGACTAATTGGTGAATATAATACGAAAGCGATGTGTACTTTAAACTTGCAGGTCCAGAGGAAAGGATAAAACGATGATTCGCTGGCGATTGCTTCTGATGGGAACTTTTGCAGTTTTATTTTTTCAGGCGGCTGGTGTGTCGGGAGCCTACAGCCGAATTACGCCCGTGGTGGAGGCCTTCGAGAAAAACAAAGACGCTGTGGTAAGTATTACCGGCAAACAGCTTGCCCAGATGCAGCAGGGTCTTTTCAGCTGGGGGTTTGAAGACCTGCCATTTTATCAGCAGAAACGCTCTATCGAAATGCCTTTTCTCGGCTCCGGATTTGTGATCAGCCCCCGCGGTTATATCATCACCAACGCCCATGTCGTTGCCCAGGCAACCGAAATCACCATCCATATGACGGATGGCAATGCCTATCAGGCCCAGATTGTGGCGGCGGATGTTTCCGCGGACCTGGCGGTTTTGAAAATTGAAGTGGAAAAACCGCTGCCGGCTGTGAACCTGGGCCGCAGCGATGATCTGAAAATCGGCGAAACCGTCCTGGCCATCGGCAATCCCTTCGGCTATCAGCAGACGCTTACCGACGGCATTATCAGTGCCATTCACCGGGAAGTGGATGTGGAACAGCTCAGCATGCGCGATTTAATCCAGATTTCGGCACCGATCAATCCCGGCAACAGCGGCGGCCCCCTGCTGAACATCAACGGGGAGGTAATCGGCATCAATACCGCGATTCGCAAAGCGGCCCAGGGAATCGGATTTGCGATACCGATTGACTGGCTTCAGGAAATCATTCCTTCCATGCTGAATGTGGACCGGCTGCGGCGGGCAGACCTGGGTCTGGAGGTTGCTGATGCGGCGGGTGCGAAAGAGCCGGAGGCCGCCGAGGCGGGTGCATCCGATTCCGCCGGGGTTCTGGTTAAAGCTATTCGGCCCGGCAGTGCGGCCCATCATGCCGGGTTCGAGGTCGGCGATCGAATTACCGCGGTCAACCAGCATCCGGTTTCTTCGGCTCTGGAATTTTATTTTGTGATGCTCGAACAGAAGATGGGTTCGGAAGTGCAATTTTCCATCCTGCGGGAAAATCAATCCCGGATCCTGCCGGTACGTTTCGCACAGCGGCCCCAGCCCGATGGCAAGGCCCTGGCCCGGCAATTGTTCGGCATTGAGATTGCGCCGCTGACCGAACCGATGATTCGCCGCTATCGGATTGCCGGGAATCCGGATATGGTGGTAGTCACGGAGGCGGAGCCGGGGGGGCCGGCCGATAATGCCGGGATCGAACCGGGCGATTTACTTATCGGATTAAATGGCAGCGAGATTGCGAACCTGGAACAACTGGGACTGGTTCTGGAAGAAATAGAAAGAGGGGCGTTATTGAAAATCACTTTCAATCGAACGCAATCCTATTTCGGATACCAGGAGGTTATCCAATATACCCGTACGGTCCGCACGCGCGCTGCGCAGCCGCAAAAAACCGGCAATACCCAGGAAGAGATTGCAATTTAACGGCGTTTCCGACGGCGAACTTACGATCGTTTTTTGCCGCCGGGAAGACTGGTTCCTTTCTCGCCGCCGATATACTCATAATATCTATCGTAGCTTTCCTGGAAGTAGCCGCCCCGGCGCGGACGCACCGCATTCAGCAAAACACCCAGAATCCGCACATTTCCAGCCCGCAGCTCGCGCAGCATACGCTGCACCACCCCGCGCGGGGTATCCTCGGCATGAACCACGAGTAAGGTTCCGTCGGTAAATCCGGCCAGTATTTTCGCATCCGTCACGACCAGCATCGGGGGCCCGTCGATGATTATATGATCATAATGCTTCTTTTGATGGTTCAGAAATTCCCGCATCCGCACACTGTTCAGCAATTCCGCCGGATTGGGCGGCGTAGGTCCGCTCTCGACCAGAGCCAGTCCCTCCGTACCGGTGGAACGAATGGCTTCCGATTCCTGCACCTGCCCCACCAGCAGATTACTCAAACCACGCTGCGTCCCTTCCGCCGGAAACATCCGGCTCAAGGCCGGGCGGCGGAAATTCGCATCGACCAGCAGGACCTTTTTCCCTTCCGCTGCCAGGGTAATTCCCAGATTCACCGCCGTGGTCGTCTTGCCGCAATCTGCGGTGCTGCTGGTTATCAGAATGCTTCTCATCTCCTCGGCTGGCGCACTGAAAAACAGGTTGGTCCGAACCTGCCGAAACGACTCGCTGAATATCGACTGCGGATGAATCGCCGCCACTTTGGCGATGGGGATTTCATCGGCGTCCTTGTCTTCGTATTCCGGCACGATTCCCAGCAGCGGGATATTCAGATAACGCACCACATCGCTGGGACTCTTGATCGAATCATCCAGGAATTCCAGCAGGAATAGCAAGCCCGCCGAGAGCATCAGTCCCAAAATAAATCCGCCCGGCAAAAATATCTCCAGCCTGGGAAAACTCATCTCCAGCGGCTCCGTCGGGGTGCTGGCAATCTCCACTCGCACTCGATCCGGACTGGTCATCGTCGCCTTGGTCGAATTGATCTCGTTTTCATAGGTTTCCAGCCGATCTACCATCAGCTTGATCTGTTCCTCCCCGCTTTCATAATCCGTGAGCCTTTGCTGCATATCACTGTATCGCGTGGAAACTTCCGCAAATTTATCATTAATCTCATTCAGCTCCTGCGTCAAGGATTGGACCTGGTTGAGGATACTCTGTTCCTCCGATGCACTGTATTGGCGTTCCAATTCCGCCTCCCGCTGGGTGGAGATCGCCTGCACCGCTTCGATTCGCTTCTTCACTTCCCGGATCTCCTGATGATCTTCACCCAGACGCTCCAGTAAGCGGCTCATTTCCTCGTTCAGGCCCACCACCCGGTTTCGCAGCCCCTGTACGAGCGGATCCTGCTCAACCGCCAAGCGAACAGTGTTTGTCACCCCGTACTGCTGGCGCTGCTCCTGCACCTGTGCCTGTAAAATTTCCATTTCCTTCAGCAATGCCTGCAATCGCAGCTTCTCCTGGTGGAGCAATTGCAATTCCTGCTGAACCACTATATCCCCGCCTTCCCAGCCTTTGGTACTGCTGATTAAACGCGCCAAATCCTTTTGGTTATTCCGCAGCCGGGTCAGTTCGTTCGTCAGGTCATCTTTGCCTTTGTTTAGCGTTTTGAGCCGGTCCCCAAACTCCCCCTCCGCACCCGAAACCATATCCTGCTGAAACTGGTCCATTACCTCTCGTAATATCGCTTGTGCTTCCTCCGGACGGGCGGCACTGAATCCCAGCATGATCAAATCGGTATCCCGGCGCGGACTGGCGTAAAACGAATCCTTAAAATCCTCCATCAACTCCTGGGCGTTGTCTTTCCGTTTTTGAAACCACTTGGTCTCCTGGACCCGCAGCCGCTGCAAAACTCTGGTGATAAAGGATTCGCCCATCAACTGGGCCGCCTTACTCTGGGTTTCCAGGGCAATCACCCGCTCATTTACCTGGGTGGTCTGTCCTTTAAGCAAATCCGGTGCATTGGGCATCTTACATCGGATAAACGCCTGCGAGGTGTATTTCGGATAATACATCCGGCACAAATACCACAGGCCGCCGGCCAGGATGGTGCACAAAATCGTAACGATCAATATCAGCCAGATTCTTCTGCGGATAATTCCCATCACTTCCTTGAAGGTAAGGGTATTCATGGGGACCGGCGCTCCTGCCGGCCGCGCAGCCATTCCGGCGGTTCTGGGTAAGGCTATCTGTCCACTCATAGTCATGCCTCTCTTCTCTGCAAAATCATTTGCAATTTTGTAATTTTCCTTTTTTCTATTTCCATCGGACCTTCCGGTCCTTTATGCTACTTGTCAAGCTTTTCCATGGCCTGTTCAATCTTTTCCTTCAATTGCGATTCTCCTACTGCCTCCCCCCTGGTTTCCAGAATCTGCAGTGCCTTGTCGTACTGTTCCCGGGCTTTTTCCATTCGCCCCTGACCGGCCAGTGCCTGGCCCAGATGAAACACAAAGGAAGCCGTCACCGGCTCATTGCGGAACTGCTTCTCCTGGATAGCCCGGCGGCTCAGCAATTCCGCCTTGGCGTAGTCTTTTTTCGTCAGCAGAGCAACTACATACGTATCCATGATATCGGTACTGTTCCGCGCTCTCTGATAGGCTCGCTGGGCATATTCCAGAGCCTCTTCGTCCCGGCCGCCCATCTCCAGCAGGGAATAGGCCAGATTATTCAGAATGGTAATATTATCCGGATCCGAGGCCAGAATCTTCCGGCAGCTCTCAATGGCTTTCTCCTTCTGATTGGTTCGTTCGTAGGCAATAGACAGATACTGCTCAATCTCCAGCGATTTTTTCGCATCCGCTTTCGCCTGGGCGTTCTGCAGTTGGGCTAATTCCTTTTCATAGTTTTCATAGCTGCGATACAAACTGGCCAGGCTCATTTGCCAAACCACCCGATCCGGCTGCTCCGCTATCTTCTTTTGCAGCCATGCTTCTACCTTTTCAAACTCCCCTACCCGTACCGCGACGTCGATCACGGAGATTTCCAAGCCCTCTTTTCCCTCCGCCAGATCCATCGCCTTGCCGTAATTTTCCAATCCTTCTTCCGGTTTTCCCAGCCGCGCCAGCGCCTCGGCCTTGCTGACCAGCAGCAAACTGTCCGTGGCCTGTCCGCTGGCATACTTATCTACCGCCTCGATGATCTGTTGATTCTGATTGGCCAGTTGCAGTGCCCGGATCATTCCCAGCAGGGCCGGAAACTGCCCTTCGCCCGATTCCTGACTCAACTGCCAGGCCTGGCTCATCAGGGTCACCCCTCGCTGCATCTGTTCCTTCGCTTTGTCCTGATCGTTTTCCTGTACATATTTTCGCACCATCTGCAGGGCCGAATCGCCCGCTTCCAGCCGGACGTTTACGGACTTGGAATAGACGTTCATCGTATCATCATATAGCCGTTCCAGTTCGCTCCAGCGGCCCAGATTTCGAAAGATGCTCAACAGCATCTTGCGGATCGGCTCATTCTGCGGTTCGTACTGCAAGGCCGATTCCAACTCGGTAATCGCCTCATCGGTTCGCTCCATTGCCAGATACACCTTTGCGATATCCATTCGTCCCACACTGTTTTCGGCCGATACACGGGCTCGTAACGCCTTTAAGGTCTCCAAAGCCGGCGACAACTGCTGATCGTAATACTGCGCCTGGGCCTTGAGCAGATAGGCTTGCATATTATTTTCATTGCTCTGGAGTGCCTGGTCGGCATAGGCAATTGCCGCGGCATAATTCGCCTTGCGCAATTCCACCCGGGCCGACAGCAACTGGGTTCCCATGTAGTCGGGATATTTTTTCTGCATTTCCTGCAGAAGCCCTTCTGCTTCTTCCACCTGCCCCAGTGCCAGCAGGGCTTCAATCTGGCCGGCTGCCAGATCCTCCTGATCGTCAATTTGACGCAGTTTTTGATATACGTCCAGCGCCGCTTCATAATCCCCCTCCTGTAGCAAAATCCCCGACTGCATCCGCAGCGCGGCTACATTCTTTTCCTCTGTCTGTAAAATGTCCTCTACTACTTTCCTGGCCTGGCTGAATTCCCGATGCCGGTAATATACCGCAGCCAGATTTAACTGGGCCTGGATTTTCTCCGCCCCTTCCGATTTTGCAATCATATCCAGCAGCGTCTCTTCCGCCTTTTCTTCCTTGCCGATTTTCCGTAAATATTCCCCATAGGCTGCCGCTAACGGTGCTGCATTCGGGTTGGCAGCCATCCCATCCCGGTAAATCCGCTCGACTTCCGCCAGCATCTTGTTCTGTTGGGCCGGGTCCGGCTCCTGCTGGGAATACTGATACACCAGTTGTGCCAGCAACTGCCAGTTCTCCACCTGCTGGGGATTTTGACTGGTCAGCGACCGCGTGATCGAAATGGATTTTTCCCGTATCCTGGACACTTTCTCATTCAGACTCTTTCGAGTTTCCTCGTCCATCTTCTGCGCTGCTAGCGACGAACTCTGCCATTTCGTCCATAGCGGATAATATATCGCACCCAGGCGAATCATCATCTCATTCGAAAGATTCAGGTCCAGGGCTTTTTCCACCAGGGATACCATTTCGGTAATTTCCGCCATCCCCAGATTCTCCAGCCCTTTTTGCTCATTCCCCTGATGTATCAGCGAGGCCAGCAGATTCATCGTCCGGATATTCTGGCTGTCCTGCCGGAATGATTCCCGGGCTTGTTCCTGGGCTTTGGAAAAATACAGCTCGGCATCTTTGTCCGCATTTTCCTTTTGCTTTTGGATTGCCAGTTGAATATACGCCTGCGCCAAATTGGCATGACCCTGCGCTGATACCGGACGTTCCTGCAAATACCGTTCCAACACCCGGGCTACTGCTTCCCAATTCTCCTGCGCAATATTCAAATCCGCTTCCACAGATAGTCCCAGAACGGGATCTTTCCCGCTGATGGTCCCCACCAGGTTCTTGGCCGTGGACCAGTCCTTCTGTGCTAAAGCGGTCCGGAACAAGGAAATTTGAATGGCCTGATCCTCCGGGGCCAGCTTGGCAGCCGCCGTCAATTCCTTCTTCGCCAGCTCAAAGTCCTTTTTTGCCTGATCTTCGTTCCCGCTCGCCTGATTTTCAAATCCCTGATTGAGAAAAAACTGACCTTGTTCTCTGCTTTTTTCCAGAGGGTCGGCTATGGTATTCATCACCCCCAGAGAAATCTCCCGTTTTTTTTCCTCCGTAACCGCCCCCGGATCCGGCTCCGACAAAATTCCGCGCATCTGCTGCAAAG
>JAKJEP010000145.1:0-312 GCA_022705365.1 Planctomycetota bacterium
TCATTCGCAGCGGCGGCCTGATCCATGGGGAAGCGGTCGGGATCTGGATCGGCCAGAGCGGCGATAATCAGATCACGCACAACGAAGTCGCGGATTTCTTTTACACGGGTCTTTCGGTCGGTTGGCGCTGGGGGTATGACCAGAGTCTGGCCAAACGGAATATCATCCGTTTCAACCATGTCCACCACCTCGGCAAGGGTGTTCTCAGCGACATGGGCGGAATTTATACCCTCGGCCCCTCCGAAGGCACGATCGTTAGCTATAATGTCTTCCACGATATCTATTCCTATTCCTACGGCGGCTGGGGGCTTT
>JAKJEP010000145.1:347-7972 GCA_022705365.1 Planctomycetota bacterium
ATACCGATGAGGGCAGCAGCCATATCGTGATGGAGAACAATCTGGTTTACAATACCAAAACCGGCGGCTTTCATCAGCACTACGGCAGGGAAAATATCATTCGCAACAACATTTTCGCCTTCAGCATAGAAGGCCAGGTGCAGCGAACCCGCGTGGAGGAGCATCTCTCTTTTACCTTTGAAAATAATATAGTGTACTGGAATGGCGGAACCTTGTTTTCCGGGAACTGGCAGGACAAGATTGTGATGCGGAATAATCTCTATTGGGACGCCTCCGGTAACCCGGTTTCCTTTGCCGGCCTGACGCTCCCGCAGCGGCAGGAAAAGGGCCAGGACAGTGGTTCCATCGTGGCCGATCCGGGTTTTATTGATCCGGCCCACTATGATTTTCGGCTCCGGGCAGATACGCCGGCTTTGCAGGTGGGATTCCAGCCCTTCGATATTTCTCAGGCCGGCGTCTATGGCGAGCTGGAATGGATAAAATTAGCCGCCGAAGCGGCCTATCCCCCCATCGAATTCGCCCCATCCCCGCCGCCCCTGGAAAAATGACATAGCAGTAGAAAAAATATCTCCATTCGGATATATTAAACGTATGTCAGAAAACAATACCGATACCCAATGCAAGCCTACTATTGATACTTTGTTGCCCAGCGACCTGCTGAGCGAGGAGGAGACGGTGATTTTTGCGCTGAAACCCTCCCTGTGGGCCATCGCCTTTTGCAGTTTTCGCATCGTGCTGGTTTCTCTGTCGGTTATTTTGCTGACATTTTTCGTTGAGCCGTATCTATCGCTGGGAAGCATGGCTGGTTATGTGATATCTTTTTGCGGGATTGCGATGGTGGCGCGGGTGGGTTTTGCCTTTCTGCAGTGGCTCAGCCGCAGCTATGTCCTGACGGATAAGCGCGTCATTCGGATTCGCGGGGTCTTCACCATCGATATTTTTCAATGTTCGCTGCTCAAACTGCAGAACACCTTTTTGCAGTTAACCCTGCCCCAAAGAATTTTTGGTATCGGCAGCATAGCCTTTACCACCGCCGGGACCGGGGGGATTGAAGCGATCTGGCGGCATGTAAAAAATCCGCTGGAAATTCATCATCAACTGCTGCGGGCCATGAATCGGGCTTTGGAGAACTCCCCGTCCAGTTTATAATTGGCCGGTATCATTGACCCGATGATGCCGGGCAAACATTACCGAGCAAATCACGCCCACGCCAATTCCCGCACAGCCGCTGAGAAAGTCCGTCCGGTCAAATCCCCGCCCCATTAAAAAATGGATTGTTTCGTCGAGGAGGGCATAGCTGAGCAGAACACAAAAGGAAAAAACCAGCAGGTTCCAGCTAAAAACAAAGTGCGGTTTGCCTCCGGCGGTGCGCCACCAGAGAAGGGCCAGGATCAGATACCCCGCCAGAGAAAAAGCCGCCTGATATTGCTGCCAGGATTCAGGCAGTTGCACAAAGGCGGAGTCTTTCTGGGGCCAGTGTGACAGGATAAACATTCCCGGCCAGTAGAGAATCAGCCAGTACAGAGGCTTGCGTACTCCGAAAAACAAAAGGGTTGCCAGGATCGCGCCGCTCATATCACTGATCCAGTCCACAATATCCCCCTGTCGATTGACCAGCGTCTGGGTGATTTCATCCAAAGCCCCATAGACCGCGATGATCAGCAGCGGCAGCCAGGTTTTCCATTTTTTCGGATTGGGCAGATTTTTCCCGTAACAGGCCAGCCAGAACAGCAGCGTCAGGATAAAATAGGACGCGAAATGGAGGGTTACATCCCGCCCATAGACCTGGAGCTGCGGCAGGCGCAGAGCGGGAATGTGGGTCAGAAAAAACAGAAGAGGCCAATACACCATTAAAACCAGTACCGCCGCCAGATGAGAGATTTTTTTCATAATAACCTGAAATCAAGTAGCCGGGTAGATTACGGGGGGATCTGCCGGCGGGGGAGGCTGGGATGGGGCCGGGGCCGGGGAATCCGATGCCGGCGGAACTGCCGCCATAGCCTCTACTTCCTCTGCCAGCATGCGGTAATCCTCTGCGCCGTGACAAAAATTTTCATACTCAAAAATCGTCTGGCCGTGGCTGGGAGACTCCGCCAGCTTGATGTTTCTTCGGATTCGTGTCTCGAATATCTTTATGTCCTTCCACGGGCAGTTGGGTATTTGCGAATGGGAGAAAAATGCCTGGACATCGTTGACGATTTCGTTCGATAAGGACGTACGCCCGTCAAACATGCAGTAAAACAAGCCGGTCACCTTCAGGGCCGGATTCACGCGGGTATGGACCAGCAGCAGGGTTTCCAGCAGTTGGCTCAGCCCCTGCAGGGAGAGAAAATGCGGCTGGAGCGGGATAAAGACCTCTTTGGCCGCCCCCAGGGCGTTGAGGGTGAGTAAACCCAGTGAAGGCGGGCAATCGATGAAAATATAATCGTATTCCACCGGACTTTTGGTGATGGCATCCCGGAGAATGGTCTCCCGCCCTACCACCGAAACCAGTTCCACCTCCGCGGCCGCCAGATCCAGCCCGGAGGCCAGCAACAGCATATGAGAACGTACCGGACGAAGGGCCTCGGCCAGGGGCATGGACCGGGCCAGCACCTCAAAGGCTGAAGCCTGATTTTGGGTGGGGTCCTGGCCGAGAAACGTGGTCAGATGGGCCTGGGGATCCAGGTCCATCAAAATCACTTTCCGGCCTTTGGCGGCCAGTGCCGCGGCTATATTGACGGTGGAAGTAGTCTTCCCGACCCCTCCCTTCTGATTGGTAAGTGCTATGATTCTCATCCTTTTTCAGCCATGCTTTCCGATTACAAGCCCAAGTTTGACGCCAGCGTCAAAAGCTCTTTGACCCCTGGTATGGGGGAGCCAGAGCTGTTTCTGGATGACAATATCGACTTTTGGCGGTTCCGTCAATTTTGAGCCTTTTTTTTCAGCTTTCCGGTTTTCCAGGGTGTTCCGGCGGGGGCATTATATCCGAAGGAGGGTACAGAAGCAAAAAAAAATGGAAGACTCTGCCGTGGCATGAGAGTCTTCCATTCGCACAAGCTTCGAAGCTTGCAAGTACTTTGGCGACTTTTCGTCGAACCCGATGTTCGACAAGGTCCGTTTGAAAAGGGGCTTTTTTCACCGTGACGCATAAAGCCCTTGGACCTTTGGCGAAAACTACCGAAACCTTACTTTTTGCAGCATGCTTTTTTCTTCGCCGGTTTCTTGGCAGCTTTCTTTGCCACTTTCTTCTTCGCTACTTTTTTCTTAGCAGCTTTCTTCGCAACTTTCTTCTTCGCCATTATACATCACCTCCTTTCTAGGAGAAATAGTACCCGTTGATGTTACGGGTGTCAAAAATATTTTTTATTTCTGAAAAATTTTTTCTTGCTAATAGCATCTACGTTATTCCGTTACGCGCATAAACTTTTTCCAGTATCGTCCATTCACCCCGTACAACTTCATATAATTTACGATTTGGCTGATTGCGCAAATGGATTGCGACGATCATGAACAGAATAAAAGGCAGGTAAGAAAAATGAAAAGTAGAAACCAATCGGATCAGGAAAACGAATTGTTAACAATTTTTCTGATAGAAATTATTATCTCGAAAAGCTGCTGGCGGTTTGGATATTCTCTTTTTCGCGCTGCAAGAGGTACATCCCTTTGCATAAAACCGGATCCTCTGCCAGGGATGTCGAAGGATTCGAAAATGTGTTTTTTGTGCTGTTATCCGGCCTTTTAACCAGAATATCGGGTGTGATGCCTCTTTCGTGGAAGCTTTTTCCGGAGGGAGGAAGGAAGCAAGCCGTGGTTAAGCACAACGCCGCCGGACTGCCGGGAATCTGAAAGATCGTTTGCACCACGCCTTTTCCGAAGGTTTTTTCTCCCAGCAGAAAGGCGCGATGGTGATCTTGCATTGCCGCGGCAAAAATTTCCGCCGCACTGGCGGTATTTTTATCCACCAGCACCACCAAAGGAAGATCGAAACGGGCAAAAGGATGGTTTTCGGCTTGATATTCGGTTTGCTCTTCCGCGGTATGGACGGTTACCAGAATGCCCTCCTTGATAAATAGTCCCGCCGCATCGACGGCGGCGGTGAGAATTCCCCCGCCGTTGCTGCGTAAATCCAGAATCAGTGCGTCAGCGCCGTTTTTTTCCAGCATTTGAATGGATTTTTGCATTTCCAGAGCGGTGTCATAGTCAAAATTCGCAACCCGCAGGTATCCGATATCCTGACTGAGCATCTTTGCATACCGTACGCTGGGCGCATCAACCAATTCACGGGTCAGCGAACGACGAATTTTCTCCCCGTTTCGGCTTATGGTCACCGATAGAGAAGTTCCCTCGTCTCCGGCGAGTACTTTTTTTACCTGGGCGGAACTCAGGTGGTGCAGATCCGTGCCGGCCGCTTCGAGGAGCAGATCGCCGGGCTGCAGCCCTTGGACATCGGCCGATGACCGGGGGACAACATCAAAAATTACCGGATACTCTCCTTCAAAAACTAGATCAATTCCCACTCCGACATAAAAGCCCCCCAGTTGATCGAGCATCATACGATACTGATCCGGACTGAGCAGATAGGAATATTTGTCCAGGGAATTGGACAGGGCATACGCCAGTTCCACCGCGGGCCAGGAATCTCCTAAGCTGTTATAGTCGCTGAGGTTGCGCAAATTCTCTTCCAGGGCCAAAAAACAGTTCCAGTCGGTCACGTTTTGGGGCAGGTCCTGGATAGGCAGGGAATGAATCGCTTCCTTTTGTTTGTACAAATCATGCAGAGGAGATGAAGAAGGGCAGAGGCGATCGGAATTTCCGACGTAGGCCTGCAGTTGCAGAAGCGTCGCAGGAACGATTCGATTCAGTTCCAGAGAACCATAATAATTTTTGCGGATGAGCTGGATGATATTGGCCAGCAGTTTTTGCGAATCCGCCGGATTTATGGTTTCCATATAACGGCGAATGCTGCCGTCCATATGCCGGCTTTCCACCATCGAATTGGCCCGCGACCATTCCAATAGCTGGTGGATTTCTCCTTTTTGCGGTTCCTCGGCGTAGAGAAGAGCCTGATCGAACCATTTTTCGGCATATTGCCATTGGGAATTTTGAATGGCCAGGTGGCCTTTTTCCAAAAAATCCCGAACGGTGACGGCTGGGTCGGCCGCGCCCAAGCTGAGAGCAGGAATTCTATGCGTCCGAGCAAAAATCCAAACACATAAAACCAGAAAAACCGGAAGAAAAGACTGCATCCGGCTTATTCGGAATGGGGAATAAACAATCGGTTTTATGGGATACCGTAAAAATAGTTGTGCCGATTGATTCATAAAGCCGCTATCCTTGCAAAAAGACGCCAGCGTCAAAAGCTCTTTGACTCCTTGTTATTGGGGATTCAGAGCCGTTTTCGTGAATGTCCATATCGACTTTTGGCGGTTCCGTCAAAAAATGATACCAATTTGAAGTTCCTGCTTGTAATATACTCCCCTAAGGAGTCGAAACGAAGTGAAAATCGCAGCTAGAGCGGTTTTACAAATGATTTTTGCGTTTTTTTTCAGCAACATCGCCAAAAATTCGTGATAGTTTGGCTATAATACCAGAAATAAGTTTATCTATTTTAACACAACAGGAATGAAACAAGGTTAATGAATATGAAAAGTCCAAACGATAAACCGGCTAAAAACGAGGTTCGTGTGAAACCAGTTGTATTGATTATACGGGATGGGTGGGGTTATAACGATAATCCGGATACCTGGGAATATGATGCTACGCGCGTAGCCCAAACTCCCGTAGATGACCGCCTGCGAAATGAGTATCCGAATTGTCTGATCGCCACCAGCGGGGAAGATGTGGGCCTGCCGCAGGGCACGATGGGCAATAGCGAGGTCGGGCACCAGAATATCGGAGCCGGCCGGATTGTGTATCAGGAGTCTATGCGGCTGACCAAAGAAATCCGGGAAGGCGGTTTTTTCACCAATCCGGTTCTGCTCCAGGCAATGGAACATTGCAAAAAAAATCATAGCAAGCTCCATCTGATGGGGCTGGTCAGTGATGCCGGTGTCCATTCTCTGCTGGAGCATCTCTATGGGATTCTGGAACTGGCGCGCCGGGAAAATGTCGATCGGGTTTATCTGCATGCCTTTACCGACGGTCGCGATACCCCGCCCCGCAGCGGCCTGGGTTATCTCCAGCAGGTAGGACTAAAAATGAAGGAAATGGGAATCGGGCAGATCGCCTCCGTAATGGGCCGGTTCTGGGGTATGGACCGGGATCAGCGCTGGGACCGTGTGCAGAAAGCGTATAGTTGTCTGCGCTATGGCAAGGGCGGCAAGGCCAAATCCGTAACCGAGGCCATGCAGGCCAGCTATGAAAAGGAGATTACCGATGAATTTGTGGAACCAACCTTAATCGTGGGGCAGGACTCCCAGCCGCTGGCCCTGGTGGAAGAGAGCGATTCGGTCATCTTTTACAATTATCGCGGCGACCGCCCGCGTGAAATCACCCGCGCCTTTGTCGATCCGGCCTTTACCGGATTTGACCGGGGGAAAAAACCGGATTTGTTTTATGTCTGCATGACCGAATATGACGCCACCATCCCTGCTCCTGTGGCGTTTCCCAAGCCGCCTAAAATGAAAAACATCGTCGGTGAATACTGGTCCCGTCTGGGCTTGAAACAATTCCGCTGTGCCGAGACCGAAAAATACGCCCATGTGACCTTCTTTTTTAATGATTATACCGAGCCGCCATTCCCGGGTGAGGATCGCCAGATTGTTCCTTCCCCCAAGGTCAAAACCTATGATCTGAAACCCGAAATGTCTGCGTTTGAGGTTACCGAAGTGGTTCTGGAACGGCTGGCCAGCCAAAAATACGATATTATGGTCGTTAATTACGCCAATCCGGATATGGTGGGACATACCGGTGTTATGGAAGCGGCTATTGTTGCCGCGCAAACGGTGGATGCCTGCGTGGGCCGCCTGGTCGAAAAGATCGAACAGTTGGGCGGTTCGGCCATTATCACCGCCGATCACGGCAATCTGGAATTGATGTACGATCTGGCGAATCAATGTCCCTTTACCTCGCACACCACCGGATCGGTGCCCTTGATTCTTGTCGATAAAAAGTATCAACGCAGCCAATTGCGTGAAAACGGCCGGTTGGCGGATGTGATCCCGACCATGCTGCAGGTAATGGGCCTGGAAAAACCCGGGGAAATGACCGGAACCTCACTGATTATCGGATGACCGGTGGTCACAGCCTTTAGAGGCCTGCCAGCGAACTGCCTGCCAGAATTACAAAGCGGATGCCGAAAATCGCCAACGCTATTCCGCAGACCAGCAGAATGCGGTCCTGGCTGCGCGGGCCGAGAAATATCCTTCCCCGGAAACTGACCTGGGAAAGGATCTCCAGCCAGACCAGATCGCACAGCCAGTGAATCACCGCAAAAATCGCAAACGCCAGCGGCCCTAACTGCAGGGCCTGGCTGGCTAGTGCCAGACCGATGGTGGCCCACCAGAGCAGAAAATACGGATTGCCCGCCGTCAGGATGATCCCTGTCAACAGGGGGCTTTTGGATTGGGAAAATTCCGTGTCATTGGTATTTTGCCCCTGGTTGCGGAACATGCCCACCGCCATATAAATCAGAAACCCGCCGC
>JAKJEP010000146.1 GCA_022705365.1 Planctomycetota bacterium
CTTGCAACCGCGACATCTCCATCATGTTCACCGCAATCGCCTGCGCCTGGCCTCGCTCTTCCGCCCCGATCCCCGGATAGGCCCCGGGTGTATCGATCAAACAAATAATCGGCAGCTTGAATTTCTCCGCTAACTTCATTTTCAGCAATGCTTTACGATACCCTTCCGGATGCGCACAGCCGAAATTACACGCAATCTTCTCCCGCGTGCTCCGCCCTTTATTATGCCCCACGATCATCACTTTTTCCCGCCCGATCCGTCCAAATCCCGTTACCATCGCTTCATCATCTTGAAAACACCGGTCCCCGTGCAGTTCCCGAAAATCCTTCACCATCATATCCAGATAATCCCGCAACAGCGGCCGCCGCGGATGACGCGACACCTGCACCGTTTCCCACGCCGAAAGATTTTCATAAATCTTGGTAGTCAGCTTGACTAGGTTCGTTCGTAACTCCCTGATTTCAGGGGAGTAATCGATACCTTTGGCTATCTGGAGCGATTTCAATTCGTTGATCTGGCTTTCCAGCTCCGCCAGCGGTTTTTCAAAATCCAGACACCCGTTGCCGTTTATCCCCCCGGCTACCGCCAAACTCTGACCGTCTTGTTCTTCCATATTTTTTGGTTCTTTAAAGCAAGAACCCCCAGAGAAGCCTTTTTTTATGCTCCCTGGGGTTTCAAATATTCATTCCCAGTATTAATACCTTCCTTGTCAATTTCCATACTCCTGTACTCATCCGTAACCACACAGGATAATCGATTTAGTTATATAATATGTAAATCTAACGGAAATAGCAAGAAAAAATTTGACAGAACCCCCTCCGCCAGATACCTTTTCAATATTCCAGATTTTCGGATTACTATTTTCGTAAAAACATGAATTTAAAAGACTTAGATACAATATCCATTATCGGACTCGGCCTGCTCGGCGGTTCCCTGGGGCTGGCTGTAAATCGTATTTTCCCTCAAGTCAAACGATTGGGCTTCAGCCATCGTATGGTCACTCGAGATAAAGCCCTGGAAGCCGGTACCGTCGATCACGTATTCTCCTCCATCAAAGATTCCGTCCGAAACAGCCAGCTTGTTATACTCGCCAGTCCCATCGGCACTTTTGCATCGATTATGGACGAAATGGCCGATGCCCTACCCGACGGCTGCCTGGTAACCGATGTCGGCAGCACAAAAACCCTGCCCGCCCGCTGGGCACGCGAAAAACTCCCCAAAAGGGTCCAATTTCTCGGTTCCCACCCCATGGCTGGCTCCGAACAGCGCGGTGTGGACTATGCCCGCGCCGATCTTTTTGACGACGCTTACTGCATTATTACCCCCACCGCGGCTGTGAAACCCCACACCACTGCATTTTTGCGGGATTTCTGGACGCAATTGCGGATGCACGTTTGCCAGCTAACCCCGCGGATTCATGACCAGGTCCTCGCCCGTATCAGCCACCTGCCCCACATGCTGGCCGTCGCCCTGGTCAACTGTTCCGATACCCTGGAGATCCTCATGTGCGGCAAAGGCTTTCTTGATACTACCCGCATTGCCTCCGGTCCCGAAAGTATCTGGCGGGACATTGTTTGCAGCAATCCGGACAATATCGACGCCGCCATCGCCCGCCTTATCAAAGAATTGACCCGAATCCGAAAGGCTTTGCAGCATGGTGACGACCGGGTGATTCTGGATATTTTAACCGAGGCGCGTGTCAAACGTAACAATCTGGTTGAAAAGAAATTACAACGGAAGGAATTGCCCGTCTAATGATTGATCGCATAGAAATTTATAACAAACCTGACTTTTTCGATGTCCATGGTGAAGAAGTTAAAGCCAGTATCAAGCAATTGGGAATTCGCACAGTGGAAGCGGTCCAGGCCATTCGGGTTTTCCTCCTGGAAGGAAATCTGAATCCCGAATCCCTCCATCGGATAGCCCGAGAACTGCTGGCCGATCCGGTCAGTGAAGAATATCACATCGGCCAGATGGCTGCTCCACCCGGCCTGGCCCAGGCAACGCTCATCGAAGTGCACCTCAAGCCCGGTGTCACCGATCCCGTGGCCGCCTCCGCTGGCATGGCCATTGCCGATATGGGCATAATGATCGAAAGCGTCCGCACCGCCCGTAAGTATCTGATTTTAGGGATGCTTAACGAAAAGCAGACCAAGATGATCGCCGAACGGATTTTGGCTAACGACTGCATCGAAGAAGTAATTGTCGGCGCGGACCGGGAGCCGCCCAGTCCGCATCTGCAGCCCTATCAACTGAAAAAAAATACCCTGCCCATTCGCCAGCTCGACGAATTCGCCCTGCAAAAGCTTAGCAAGGATTATGATCTGTTCCTGAACCTGGCGGAGATGAGAACGATTCAGGACTACTTTCGCCGTCTGGATCGCGATCCCTCCGATATCGAGCTGGAAACGCTGGCCCAGACCTGGAGCGAACATTGCGTCCATAAAACCTTTCGCGGCATAATCGAATTTACCGAGGCCGGGAAACCGGAAAAGACTGCTGAACCGCAAATTATTAATAATCTGCTGAAATCCACAATTGCCAGGGCTACCCATGAATTGAACAAGCCCTGGTGTATTTCCGTTTTTCAGGATAATTCCGGGGTGGTGGAGTTTGATGAGGAGTACGGAGTCTGTTTCAAGGTCGAAACACACAATCATCCTTCCGCCATCGAGCCTTACGGCGGCGCCGCCACGGGGATCGGCGGCTGTATTCGTGATCCGATGGGAACCGGCCTGGGGGCCAAGCCGATTGCCAATACGGATATTTTCTGTTTTGCCCCGCCAGACATGAAGATTGAGGACCTGCCCGCCGGTGTGCTCCATCCCCGTCGCGTGATGAAGGGAGTCGTCAGCGGGGTACGGGATTACGGCAACCGGATGGGGATTCCCACCATCAACGGGGCTATTCTCTTTGATGAACGGTATTTAGGTAATCCGCTGGTTTTTTGCGGCAATATCGGCCTGATCCCCCGGGATAAATGTTTCGGCGAAACGAAAGAAGGTGATTTCATCATGGTCATCGGCGGTCGAACCGGCCGCGACGGGATCCACGGGGCCACCTTCAGCAGCGGTGAGATGACCCATGAACACGAGACCCTCTTTTCCCACGCCGTCCAGATCGGCAATGCCATTACCGAAAAGAAAACCCTTGATACCCTGCTCCAGGCCCGTGATGAAAACCTTTATAATGCCGTTACCGATTGCGGCGCCGGCGGTTTGAGCAGCGCGGTTGGGGAGATGGGCCGTCAGCTTGGGGCGATTGTGGACCTCGAAAAAGTGCCTTTGAAATACAGCGGGCTGAATTATACCGAAATCTGGATTAGTGAGGCACAGGAACGGATGGTAATCGCCGTACCGCCTGATAAGCTGGAACGTGCCCAGAAAATCTTTGCCGATGAAAATGTGGAAGCTACCGTGATCGGCCGTTTCGGCAATGCGGGCCGGCTGGAACTTCGCTACGATGGTGAAGTCGTCGGCCAACTGGAAATGGATTTTCTGCATGATGGCTTGCCAAAATATACCCGCAAGGCGATCTGGCAGCCGCCGCATATCATTGAGCCGGAGTTGCCTCAACAGGCCGATTATACCACCGATCTCAAGGCGATTCTTTCCGATTATAACGTAGCCAGCAAGGAATGGATCATCCGCCAGTATGACCATGAAGTGCAGGGCGGTTCGGCGGTCAAGCCCCTGGTTGGCGTTTCCAACGATGGTCCCGGTGACGCCTCTGTCCTTCGCCCTCGGCTGGACCGGGAACGGGGGATCGCGATCGGCTGCGGCATATGCCCGCAATATAGTGAAATCGATCCCTACTGGATGGCACTGGCGGCTATTGACGAGGCCGTCCGCAACGTTGTCGCCGTCGGCGGCCGGCCTGACAAAATTGCGATTCTCGATAACTTCTGCTGGGGCAATTGTGATAAACCCGACCGGCTGGGCGGGCTAGTCAAGGCAGCCCAGGGATGTTATGACGGGGCTATGACCTTCGCTGCGCCCTTTATATCCGGCAAGGACTCCCTCAATAATGAATTCGTCACCAAAACCGGCCAGACCACTCATATTCCGGGAACCCTGCTCATCAGCGCCATGACGATTGTGGACGATGTAAACCGGTGCGTCACCATGGATGCCAAAAAGGCCGGTAACCTGATCCTGATCGTCGGTGAAACGAAAAACGAGCTGGGCGGTTCCCAGTATTACAAGCTCAAAAAGGAGCTGGGCGCCAATATTCCCAAAGTGAACCTGAAAACCGCTCCCCAGGTGGTTCAGGCGGTAGCTGAGGCGATCCGGCAGGGTTTGGTGGCAAGCTGCCACGACTGCAGCGAAGGCGGCCTGGCAGTCGCCCTGGCGGAAATGGCCTTCGCCGGCGGGCTGGGTATCGAAACGCGGCTTGACAATGTCCCAGCCTCCAAGGATGTCACCCGTGCCGATCAGATTCTTTTCAGCGAAAGCACCACCCGTTTTCTGCTGGAAATTTCACCGGACCATTTTGCCAAAATCGCCCGCATTTTGAGTCATGTTCGGTTTGGGGAGATCGGCAGGGTGACTGGTGATTCCCGGCTGGTTATCCGAGACGCGAATAATAATTTTGTAATTGCCGCGGAACTGGCCGACTTAAAAGAAGCCTGGCAGGCGCCTTTACGTTGGTAACGAAATTTGAAAATGGTACTTAATTTTTACCCAGTTGAGGAATTATGTCGAATATAAAAGTTCTGGTTTTACGCACGGCGGGGACCAATTGCGATCAGGAAACCTGCCACGCCTTCCAACTGGCTGGTGCACAGGCGGAAACCCTTCATGTAAACCGGCTGATTGAACAGCCCGGTCTGCTGGACCATTACCAGATTCTTGCTCTGCCCGGCGGTTTCAGCTATGGCGACGATATAGCCGCCGGGAAGATTCTGGCCAATCAGTTGATCCATCATCTCCGCGATGACGTCCGGCGCTTTATCGATTCGAATAAACTGGTGCTGGGTATCTGCAATGGTTTTCAGGTGCTGGTCAAGGCTGGTATCCTGCCCAACCTGCCCGGGCAAAACGGCTCCGCGCAGGCTACGATCACCTATAACGATTCCGGAAAATACGAAGACCGCTGGGTCCATCTCCAGCCGGCCACCGATAAATGCGTTTTCATTCAGCCCGGCCAGCGGTTATATCTGCCGGTGGCCCACGGTGAGGGCAAGGTCTGCTTCGCCCATCCGGAAATCCTGGACCGGCTCAAAGCGGAAGGCCATATTGCCTTCCGCTACGTGGACGAAAACGGCAACTTCGGCGATTTCCCCATAAATCCCAACGGTTCCACCGACCATATTGCCGGCCTCTGCGATCCCACCGGTCGGGTCCTGGGCCTCATGCCCCACCCTGAACGATTCGTCCACAAAACCCAACATCCCCGTTGGACCCGTACAGAAATTCAGCAGCCCGATGGACTTACCATCTTCACCAATGCCGTTCAATATTTCCGATAACTATGGAAATCCCACCGGTTAGCCATTTGGCCGCTAACGCCGGTTTAAAATATATCATTGGTTCGATATAATATATCTACCAGAACAAGTTATGCCTTTGCCGATTTCTTCCGCAAATTGTTCCCCAGATCCACCATCTCAGATATAATTTCATACCCGTACCGTATGTGCTTCCGTACCAGCTTTTCTGCCAGATCCGGATCACGATCCGCTATTGCCTGGCATATATGGATGTGGCGGGCCGGAAACGAATGCTCAAACGATTCCGAAACATTCATCAGAATCATTCCGACTGCTTTGGTAACCAGGATTTCAAAAGCCAAATGCCCCTGCAAAACCAGCGCATCAAACAACTCACACAGCCTTTTATTACCGGTAAACTCCACCGCCAGCCGATGAAACTCCAGATCTGCCTGCTGGTAGTCCTTGATTTTCCGATTTTTACAGGAACTCTCGATCCGTTCGCAGCATTTTTGCAACTTGTCTATATGTTCCTTTGTGGCACCCTCGGCTATTTCCCGAATGGCCACTGCTTCCATGATTTCCCGCAACATATAGATATTTTTGACATCCTGCTGGGTAAATTTGCGAATAAAGGCACCGCGATTGGGAATTCGCTCGATCCAGCCATGTTCTTCCAGCTTGCCCATCGCCTCACGCACCGTCATATGGCCAATATTCAATTCCTGAGCAATGTCACGATCACTTAATTTACCCCCCGGTTGTAACTTCCCGTCACAAATCCCCTTTACAACATATTCATACGCCCGCATTGGTGTGCTGGCTCTTCGGGGATTACTTCTTTTACTCATAAATATAACGCATTTGACTATGGAAAATTTTCTGAATAATAAATCGTTTATTCAGAATAAGTTAGCACCTCTCATCGCAATACGGTATTCGAAGGATTTTAGGTAGTTTGCCCGCATGATACAATGGAAAAATCGTCGGAGACATCGAAAGGAAGGGCAATAAAAAACCGGGCGCAACTCACTGCGCCCGGGTGGTTTGAATTCTCATCCGACTGTATCTTTAATGTGGTAAAGATGTTATCAATTGGAATCCATCGGCTGGCCGGATTCAATCATGTCCTGCCGATGCAATCGCATTTTCATCAGACGACCAACTTTAAACTTGACCGTGCGTTTTGGTGGTACCGAAACCCGTTCCAGAGTTTTAGGATTTTGAGCCACACGGGCAGCACGACGTTTGCATTCAAAAACACCGAAGTCTCTGAATTCCAAACGGTTATCCTGGCCCAGTTCTTCAATGATATCATCCAGAAAGGTCTGAATAATTTCCTTGACCACGACTCGCTTTTGGTTGGTCTTTTCCGAAATACGATCGATCAATTCCTTTTTCGTAATAGTCGCCATGCCGATTTCTCCGATGGTTGAGTGTGATTGATACACCTAAATAACACTTTACCACGCTAGCCAAACCTCATCAAAAACACTTCTTTGCAGAACTGTAATTGACTTGATAATTTTAGGCTTTAAACTGCTGTAATCCAATTTACAGCAAAGACTTCTTAACATCAAGTCTTTTTTCTAAAAAAAGAAGTTATGTAATTTTTTTATGTCTTGCCGAAACCTGCCAGGTTGTGAAATAGTTACAAATTACCAATATTCAATTACCCCATCGTCCGAAAACGCTGAAATACATTAATTTTAAATCATTAAAACAAAACGATTTATATAACAAAAAGGATGTGAAATGGCTTTGTTTGGTAAAAATAAGAAATCTCCGCAAATGCATGAAAAGCTATAAACTACTGGAGCACAATGGTTAACGAGCCAGTGCCCCCCACCGGTAGCCTGTAACCTGACGACGGAAGTTTTGGCGGGGGGTATTGCTGGAATTTATATACTGCTCGTCACGGTAATACTCACCATATGTTACTATTTCTCCGTAGTTTACATATCCTTCCGCCTGACGGGAAACCGGCCAGTCGCAGCGGATAAACTGCTCAGCAGAGATGGTTGGTTTACGATGGGCATACACAGGCATGTCAAAAATCAAAGCGGGATTGCCTTTCCGCTGCAAATGCGCGGAACAGATATTGGATCTCTGAGCAGGTGAAGTTTTGCTGCAAGTATGGCAGCCGCAGATAGATATAAAAATGATAAGGCAGGCGGCAGCCAACCACGGCATCAGACGGCCATCTGATGCTAAACACTTATAAGGCAATAAATTATGTGCTTTTATGTACTTCACAGTCCAATTCCTCTTGCGGATGTTGTCTATGCAATATCAAGCAAAAAGAATACCAGGCGAGCGGATGGAGAGTATGGGATAAAAAATATTGTAAACTACTGTGGATTAAGAATATATAGTTCTTATGATGGGAGTTTTAATTGTACCGGTTTTAGCGGTTGTTTCCGCAGGTGCATTTCAGGAACACACACGAGAGTCCCGCAACAAAATTTCCGGCCATGAAAACGAAAGACTCTAAAACCTTCACATGGAAATGCTATGGTAAAGAACC
>JAKJEP010000147.1:0-269 GCA_022705365.1 Planctomycetota bacterium
AGAAACCTGATTTTAACGGGTTGAACAAATCTGTAGTATGGCAGGAACTTCAGCCATTTATTGCCGATCAACTCGGTGTTACTATGCGGGAGGTACAGCTAGAAACCAGCTTCTACGAAGACCTTAATTGTGGAGGTAAAGTTGTTAACGGTGTTCCTTATGAATCATTCTGGGATAACAGATTATTCATAATAACTACGGGATTCATTCTTGGACTAGTTTGCTTTTTATTGGCATGGTATTTTAATTGTTAAGCCGGAAGGAACAGT
>JAKJEP010000147.1:328-7934 GCA_022705365.1 Planctomycetota bacterium
CAAAAAAATGAGAAAAGTAGATACAGAAAAAGGGGTTACTGAGATATGAATGAAAAGGTTCTGATCGAAAGAATTGAGAAGGTGTTTGGGAAATATCAACGCCCTACGAGTTTTCCTGGTGAATTTGTTGAGTATTGGCAAGAGCATGTAGTGAAAATTCCTTTGGACGAATTAGAATTGAAAGATATTTGTGATGCCGTATGTCATATTCCTATAAAGACCCAGGGAAATCTAGATGTTTTTCGTTATGTATTACGCAGGGCGCTGTATCTGGCCTTCTGGAAGGTCTATGAATACGAATTAAGTGAGCAAGATTTTTCCCGTAAGGAAGACTACCTAAAATATCTTGATAAACAAGAAGATATGTTTTTATATGGTCCTTTTCCTAAAGATGATTCCCCTTTTTATGATGATATACGTGTACGTACTGCCCAGCGCTGTATAGAATGGAAATCACAACTGGAAGAAGAGGAAAGGGAATTGCTGGAGGATATTTTTTGGTGGGCTTTTCAGGAGGATTATAAAAATACGAAAGAAATTTCGCCTTTCTATTTTACCCTTCTGCTAGCCTGGGAGAAAAAAATCCCCGATTGCCATCGATTGGGTTATTCTGCCGATATGTCGTTGGAACATTTGAAGCAGGGCGGCAGAAGAATGATGGAAGTTCATCAAATGGCGATACCCGAGGCGACCTGGCTGGGGGTGGTATTCTGCATATATGATTTACCGGCTAAATATCGTGACTATTACAATAACGAATACAGTTACAAGTGGTTTGAAGAGGTAGGCGGCAATTGGGGCTGGTGGAATTTTAAAGAGACATTTACGGAGGCGGAAATGGAATCCCTCAATCGGGAGCTGGAGGGGTTTTTTCGGAAATGAAGGAAATTAAGATATTGATGATGAGGAATTGAATTATGAAATATGTTTATGTACTTGATTATTTTATCCACGAACGAGTTGTGGTTATAGGTATTTTTACGTCGTTGGCGAAAGCGGAGGCATTTCTCAAGACGCTGCCCAGGAAATATGATTATACTATTTACAAACTGCCCATCAATACCAATCTGACCAAAGGACGCAAGCTGGAAGACCAGCAGGGGATATTTGATCATTGGCATTATTCAACGTACACAGAGTACTATGAGGAAGATGAAAAGGGAAATTTGGTGAAAAAAAAATGTAAGAAAAAGGAGTATTTATGGCGCGTATAACTTGGGCGGCGGGGGGAATCGGGGATATCAGAGGCCGGCCAGAGGCCGGCGGTAAGAGGCGGAAGAGGTAACAGGAAATAAAGATAGAAGTGCAAGAATTTGCATTATGTTGATAAGGCAGATGAATCATGAATGAATTTAAAAAGCCGGATTTTTCTGTTCGCGACCTGGAATTACGTTTTGAAAATAATGTGGTGTGTATTTATGGCACAGAGAAAGGTTTAAAGAAACTAACAGAACTTATAAACAAACTTATCGGCCATCCAGAGCAGGGCCATATTCATATAGAGGATTATGAGATATTAACCAAAAATTCAGAGATGGGTGCGATTGCTATTTTCTCAAAACATGAAATATGAAATGATCATGAGACAAGATGTTATACATGTGGTAACTGGTGCGTTTGGGCATTCGGGGAAATATATTGCGTGGCGGAGGGGGGAGGGTATAATGCAGGCTGGCATTTGTGAGCGGTTATGAGGTGAGATTTCGGATGGAGAATCGGGATGAAGAAGTGGCAGAGAAAAGTAATCTATTTTTTGTTTCCCATTGGGGTATTTTTGCTCTCCGTTGTGATAACGATTTCCCTGACCTCGATACCTAATCCCAAGTCAGACAGTATTTTACACAGGATTTGGCCGATCGTGCTCCTCTTTTTGTATGCATTATTGGTACTTCTGCTGGTTATGCTCTTTGTTTACTGGTCGAAAAAAGAGCCAAAATGCAAAGTCAGCATTTATTATTTAATCATGGGATTGATGTCTTTATATCTACCTCTTATTCCAATGAAGCTTATTATTTGCAGTATTTTTCATGTTTCCCGGAATACACAAAGAACGGTTTCTGAATATATGAGTTATGCATCATGGTTTCTATTTATTTTGCTGGTTATCTATCAACAAGTATGGCTGAGAATCCGTTTGGAAAAAAAGGAAAGGGAGGAATGGGCGGCGAGACAAAAGGAGACGAACAGTATATCGTAAATTGGAAAGTAAGGAGGATGAGAAGATGGATTCCCGCCTGCGCGGGAATGACAGAGAGAAACCTGGATTCCTGCTTTCGCAGGAATGACCAACGGGCGATCATCTAATATATGGGGACGTTATATACGAGCGGAAGGAAAGAAGATGGTATGCAGAGCATACCCTACCGACCGCATATAAAAAATCAAAAATCAAATAGAACAATGAGGTTTCGCCGGCGGCGATGCTTGTTTAAATAGATTTCTCGGCTGCGCTCGAAATGACCATCGGGCGATGGAGTGGCATATGGGGGCGTAGGATGAGAGCAGAAGAAGGGAAGATAGTATGCGGAACAAGCAACAAGGAAATCGACCCCCTTACTGACGTGCGGGGCTAGGATAGGAAAATAAAATATTAAATAGCAAAATTACAGTATCGCGGGCGACGATGAGGATTTTTAATAGATTTCTCCACTTCGCTTTCGGCTGCGCTCGAAATGACCATCGGACGATGGAGTGGCATATGGGGGCATGGTATGAGAGCGGAAGATGAGAAGGTGGTATGTGGAGTATACCCTACCATTACTGAAGACCACCTCCCTGCCTGCGGCAGGAAGGTGCCACCCGGCGGTACGTGCTGGCGCGGGGGTGACAGCGCGGGGAAGGCGTTTTGCGGCTTAGCGGGAGGCGGTTTGTTTTTTCTGTTCTTTGCGGCGTTCGATGATTTCCAGGGCGATCTTCTGGGGTACGCGGGCGTATTTGGCCATTTCCATGGTGAAGGTGGCCATGCCCTTGCTGAGGCTGCGGATGATGGTGGCGTAGCCGAACATGTTGGCCAGGGGCACTTCGGCCAGGATGACGGCGAAGTGCTCGCGGTTTTCGGTCTGGTGGATCATGCCGCGGCGGGAGTTGAGGTCGCCGACGATGGCGCCCTGATATTCCTGGGGGGTTTCGATCTCGACCTTCATAATCGGTTCGAGCAGGCAGGGTTTGGCCTTGAGGAAGGCCTGCTTGAAGGCGTCTTCGGCGGCGATGCGGAAGGCCATTTCGCTGGAGTCCACGGCGTGGAACGAGCCGTCGTCGAGGCACATTTTGCAGCCGACAATCTCGTACTCGGCCAGCGGGCCTTTTTTCATGGCCTTGACGAAACCTTTGCTAACGGCGGGAATATATTCACCGGGGATACGGCCGCCGGTGATGTTGTCTTCGAATTCGTAGGGGTTCTGGGCGTCTTCGGGCAGGGGGATCAGCCGGCCGACGACATGGGCGAACTGGCCGGAGCCGCCGGTCTGTTTTTTATGCCGGTGATTGAATTCCGCCTCGACGGTGGGCGCTTCGCGATAGCTGACGTTGGGCGCACCGACATTGACGGCGGCTTTGTATTCGCGGCGCATGCGTTCGATATACACGTCCAGGTGCAGCTCGCCCATCCCGGCAATCAAGGTTTCGCCGGTTTCGGGATCGGTGGAAACGCGGAAGGTGGGGTCTTCTTTCATGAAGCGGCTGAGGGCCTTGGCCATGCGGTCCTGGTCGGCGGAGCTGGCAGGCGTTACGGAGAGGCTGATGACCGGGTCGGCGACGAAAATGCTTTCCAGCGAATAGTTGAGTCCTTCGCCGCAGAAGGTATCGCCGCTGGCACAATCGACGGCCAGCAGAGCGACGATGTCGCCGGGGCCGGCTACGGCGATGTCCTGGCGGTCGTTGGCGTGCATGCGGACGATGCGGCCGACGCGGATGGTTTTATTGGTGCGGGCGTTGGTGTAGGCCTGGCCCTTGGCCAGTCGGCCCTGATAAACGCGGACGTAGCTGAGCTGGCCGAAGGTCTCGTCGGTAATCTTGAAGGCCATGGCGACCAGTGGGGCCTCCGGGTCGCAGACCAGCGGGGTTTCGGCTCCCTCGTTGTCGTGGTCGCGGGCGAAATAGGTGCGGTCCAGCGGGCTGGGCAGATAATGGCAGACGGCGTTCAGCAGCGGTTGGATGCCTTTGTTCTTGAAGGCGGAACCCATCATGACCGGGACGATGTCGCGGTTGAGGGTGGCTTCGCGGATGGTGGCACGGATCAGATTTTCGGTGACGGGCTTGTCTTCCAGCAGGAGTTCCATCAGTTCGTCATTGAACATGCTGAGGGCTTCGAGCATGTCGCGGCGGGCCTGGCGGGCCGGTTCGAGGTATTCCTGCGGGATTTCGCCGGGGATCACGTTTTCGCCGCTGCTGCCGGCGAAGGTGAGGGCTTCCATGGTGACCAGGTCGATGACGCCGGTGAAATGGTCACCGGTCCCCATGTTCAGTTGGACGGCGACCGGGTTGAGGCCGAGCTTTTCGGCCAGTTCCTGGCGAACCCGGCGGGGATCGGCCCCGGTGCGGTCCATTTTATTGATAAAGGCGATACGGGGGACGCGATAACGCTTCATCTGGCGATCTACCGTGACGGACTGGCTCTGCACGCCGCCAACCGAGCAGAGCACCATGATCGTACCGTCCAGGACGCGTAGGGACCGTTCCACTTCGACGGTGAAGTCCACGTGGCCGGGGGTGTCGATCAGGTTGATGGTATGATTTTTCCACTGGACCTGGGTGGCGGTGGAGGTGATGGTAATGCCCCGTTCCCGCTCCAGCTCCATAAAGTCCATGGTGGCCCCGCCGTCTCCCTTGCCGTCATGCACTTCCTGCATGCGGTGGATGCGGCCGGAATAAAACAAGATTCGCTCACTCAGTGTGGTTTTGCCTGAATCAATGTGTGCGGAAATACCAATGTTTCGAATCCTGCTTAACATAACCTTTCATTCGTCCTTTATTTCGTAAAACTTAAACTACCTGTACAATTCCTATTTATACACCGTTGCCGGGTTTTTCCTGTCAGCCTATATCCCCCGGATGGCCAGGGGCAAATTACACCATTGCCGCCGCTTCCACCTGGAGTGAATTTCCCCATCGCACTTTCGTTTCCTGCCCTGTCGAAAGTGTGGAAAATATAAATGATAATCAAATATAAATAGAAAAGCAAGAAAATTTTTTCTTTATTTTCACAAATACTTATCGGCAAAGGCTTTAGGAAAGTCTGGAGCAACCGCCGGTTCTATAAATCTTTGTCTATTACGAATTTATAGCCGATTTCCCGGATGGTGTGCAGAAAGGCTGGGCGGCGGGGGTCGGATTCGATTTTGTTGCGCAGGGTGGTGATGAAGCGGTCCACACTGCGGTGGGTGACAAAGCTGTCGTAGCCCCAGACGCGGTTCAGGATTTCATCGCGGGTCAGGGCGCGGCCCTGCTTTTTGACGAAGAACTCCAGCAGCCGGAACTCCTTGGGGGATAATTTGATTTCTTCGTTGTTGCGGGTGAGTTTGCGGGCGGGGATGTCCAGCTCGCAGTCCCCGAACCGATAGACCGGCTGCTCCTGCTGGTGGCGGCGGCGGAGAAAGGCGGCGGAGCGGGCCAGCAGTTCTTTGATACGGAACGGCTTGGTGACATAATCATCCGCTCCCAGGTTCAGCCCCAGGATGATATCTGATTCCTCGCCCTTGGCCGTGAGCATGATGATGGGCATCTCGAGCTTTTCCTTGCGGATCAGGCGGCAGATTTCATAACCGTTGATTTTGGGCAGCATGATATCCAGCAGAATCAGGTCCGGCTGGTGGTGCAGGGCCGCCTCCAGACCCGCCTCCCCCTCCGCCGCCGTTACCACCGCATACCCGGCAAACTCGAAGTTATCCTTCAACCCCCGCCGCATGGTCGCATCATCTTCTATTATCAGGATTGTTTCCATATTACCGAATTTTTCACTTTAAACTGATTGGCTGGTCTTCCTTGAGTGCCTTGTCTTTTTGAACAGCAAAAACCTCTTCTCGGCACTGTTTACATAGCTTTGTCGGCGGCCCAAGATGCAGAATGGCACTGAAAGCAGAGTGACAATCTATCCTGGGATACAAAATACAGTCCGGATTGGAACAATGTCCCTCGTTCCCATTTATTTGATGTTCTTTCCGGGCAGGAACTTGTAAGGCATGACACAACTCATGCAGGATAACGAGTGTGGTTAATTTTTCCGATGTAACGAAAGGTATGGAGGAGGCATGTTTATTACAGGTTTTCGCATTAATGGCAATATAGTGTCTGATCCGTTCCGGCTTGTCAAGGAGGGCCTCGAATCCATAAAATCCTTTGCTCGAAAAGAAGTCCATGTCCGGACAGATCACTATGGTAATCCGGGTGGGACCATACGTTTTTATCGAATAAATCATTTGTTCAAGCTGCTGCCTGGATATGGCGTTATTATCCCCGAGATCAAGATGGAGATGATTGCAATCGAGAATTTTTATTTCACCGGTCACGTAAGGCCTGTAATAATTCACCGCGTTTTCTATGACGGATTCTGAACGCAAGGCATCATTAATGGAGATTACCTCAATCGTCAACACCTCGGCATTGATTATCGGTTCATAAGGCGGCTGGTCGAATTTGATTTGAGGCGGGATAGGGGAAGTGCATCCTGCTGCGAATAAACAAATAACGAGGATAAGCAATGAAACGGTTTTTCGTTCGTTACGTTTTAAATTCTTGCTATCCTCAATTAATAAGACGGTTTTCATTTTATATCCACCAATGACTTTTCAAAATCTTTGACCATGAAATGCTTGCTCCGGCCTTTGGGGATGATGGTGTGGCCCTCCGCTTCGAGGCGGGTTTTGAGGTTTTGCAGGCCGCCGGGGTATTTTTCGTTCAGGAGGCCGCCGGTTTTCAGGGTCCGCCAGTAGGGGGTGATATTCTTTTTCCCTTCCTGTTCCGCTTCGTCGGCAGCGTGGGCGGCGATCCAGGAAAAGATGCCGGTGGTAATCGGGCAGCCGATGGTGGCGTGGTGTTTCTTGGCTAATATTTGTCGAATCTCGTTGATGGTAATCAGTTTGCCTTTGGGGACTTTCCGCATAATCGCATCCACCTCCAGCGGGGCTGGGATCACAAAGGTACCGCTGCCCCAGCGCTTGCTCTTTTTCTCGTCGATTGTTTCCACCCGCGGCAGATCCTTACTACCGGTCAGTTTTTCCTGCCATGTGGTTTTCTTTTTCATGATGGATCATCCTTTTCTTAATGCTATCCAAGCCCCGCACGTTAGTAAGGGGGTTCTTTCTTTCCTTATCATCAGGACATAAATACATCTGTCTTGGTTTATCGTCCATTTTTCTTTCTGTTGTTGCATTATTTTTATTCGACCCCCTCCCTCACGGTCGGGGCTTGGATAGGAGGTCGGGGCTTGGATATTATTATTGATCGCATTTTTGTTATATTGGCAACGTCACGGTGACGGTACTGCCCTGGCCGGGCTTGCTCTCGACGTCAATCCGGCCGTGGTGGGCATCGACGATGTATTTGACGATGCTCAGGCCCAGGCCCGCACCTTCCGCCCGGCGGGTCAGGCTGCTGTCGGCCTGGTAGAACC
>JAKJEP010000148.1:0-353 GCA_022705365.1 Planctomycetota bacterium
TAACCTCCGCAGCCGCTGCCGTCAGGAATGTCCGGCTACCTGACCCATCCTTTCCTGCCCATACTCCTTCCGGGATTCCAATGACGGTTTTATTTATAAGAACCGCTTCTCAATAACCGATAAGGGAAATGTTGGAAACTATGGATGCGACCACCTGGTCCGATAACTGAGGAAGCAGATTTTGGACAGGAGCTAGCCAAGGAAATGGATTTTTTAATGGCTGATACGATAAAAACCGCCAGCGATTCCCGGGTGATTCCGATTATCGAATCGGAAATCGAAACCCTTCTTGAGAAGGAATGGCTGCTGACCAACCGCCGCGGGAGCTATGTTTCGGGCACGGTTCTCGGCTG
>JAKJEP010000148.1:363-7928 GCA_022705365.1 Planctomycetota bacterium
CCGCCGTTATCATGGGCTGCTGATTGCCTCTCTGCATCCGCCGGTTGAACGGTTCGTTACCCTTTCCAACCTGCTCGAAACCGTAACCATGGGGGAGCGGAAATACGAATTATCCAATTTTGAATTCTCCGATCGGCTGCACCCCCAGGGCTATCGATATCTCAAGGAATTCCGGCGCGATACCGGCGTGCATTTTCGCTACGAGCTGGACGGCCTTACGATGGTAAAATCCATCTTTCTGGCCTATGAGCAGGACCTGGTAGCCATTACCTATCAATTTTCCGGCACAGCGCAAGAACTGCAATTTTCCCTGATGCCGCTGGTGGCCCTGCGGGATTTTCACTCGCTGCAATCTTCCTCCACTTCGCTCAACATGGAAGTGGAGCATGATATGGTGACCGCCCGCGTTATGGATCCTCACGGGCCGGCGGTGCATCTGTATTGCGACAAGGCCAAATTCGAGCGGGGCGCTGACTGGTGGTATGCCATGCATTACCGCCAGGAAACCGCCCGCGGGCAGCACGATTACGAAGATGTCTGGGCGCCCGGCTATTTTCGCGCCGCCCTGTCCGCTCCCGCGACCGTAACCCTCTGCGTCCAGGCAACCTCCGGTCTCCAGCGGCCCGGTCCTCTTCACGAAATCCGCGCTGAGGAGCTGGCGGCCGCACTGCAGCAGCGAACGGAGCAGCTCTGCCGGCAGGCGCAGGTCCGGGATACGGACCATCAAGCCCTGGTCAAAGCGGCGGATCAATTTATCGTAAAACGAAATATCAGCGAATCGCAGGAATCGGTCAGTATTCTGGCTGGATTTCACTGGTTTGCCGACTGGGGCAGAGATACCTTTATCGGTTTGCCCGGTCTGCTGCTGAGCACCGGCCGGGAGGCAGAGGCACGGGAGGTCCTTCTGACCTTTGCCCAGGCTCTGGATCAGGGCATGATACCCAGCCGCTTCGACGATTACGGCGGATCTCCCCATTATAACGCCGTCGATGCCTCTCTCTGGTTCATTCATTCGGCCTATCAGTATCTGCTGGCTACGGGAGACCAGGCCACCTATCGGGAGAAACTGCTGCCGGTTCTTGCTGAAATCGTCCGCCATTATCAGAATGGTACGCGGTTCCACATCCATGCCGACGACGGCCTTATCAGCGCCGGCGACCCGCAAACCCAGCTCACCTGGATGGACGCCCGCTGCAACGGCATATCCTTTACCCCACGTCATGGCAAACCGGTCGAGATCAACGCCCTCTGGATCAATGCCCTGCACATCATGGCGGAGACCGCCGCCGATGCCCAGGAACGGGAAAAATTCGCCCGTATGGCCGGGACGGCCGAACAGAATTTTGTCCGACTCTTCTGGAATTGCCAGAACAATTGTCTCAACGATTGCATCCTCTCCAACGGAACGGTGGATGCCGCCATCCGGCCCAATCAGATCTTCGCCGTTTCCCTGCCGTTTTCGCCCCTGGATGAAAAATATCAGCTTTCCGTTGTCCAGGTCGTCCGGGATGAGCTTCTCACCCCCTATGGCCTGCGCAGCCTCAGCCCCCGCGACAGCCGATACCGGGGACGCTATATCGGCGACCAGTTCCAGCGGGATTCCGCCTACCATCAGGGCACGGTCTGGGCCTTTTTGATCGGCCCCTTTATCGAGGCCTACCTCAAGGTCCATCGCTTTTCCCAACAGGCCCGCTACGAAGCCGCCGAAATGATCGAACCGCTGCTACGCCATCTGAACGAAGATGCCTGCCTGGGCAGCGTGTCGGAAATCTTTGACGGGGACTGGCCCCACCGGCCCAACGGCTGCGTCGCCCAGGCATGGAGCATTGCCGAGCTCCTCCGCGCCAAACTCCTGATCTGTTCCTGAGAACCGGGCCAGCCGTATGTTTTACCAGATTATACCTACGATATTCCCTGGCCATTCCAGGCGGTTCTGTCAATTTTGTTGACTTTTACCGTTCCAAGCTGTATAGTAACGGTAATAAACAGAATGGCAACCGAAAAGGACTGCTGTTTCCGTATTTTTTTATCAGGATAAAATTTCTATGAAACCTCGATGCTTATGTTTGTCCATCGTTTGCAGTTTTTGTTTTGCCAATCTATTGCTTGGAGCTGAAACCGTGCACCTGTTTCTTACCGGCGCCAACCAGGGGCCGATTCTGGGTGACTCTACCCAAACATCCCTGGGTCGGGAAGGTTCCATTGAGGCGATTGCCTACACGCACATGCTGATAGGCGAGCCGGATCCGGACAGCGGCATAACGGGTACCGTGCGGGATCATTTTCCGGTTACCATTCTCAAGCGGCTGGACCGCTCGACTGTGCGGCTGTTCAAGGCCTGGCGGGATCACGAACGGCTGGAGGCGGTGTTCAAGTTTTTCCGGCCCAATCCCAGCGGTGACGGGACAACGGAGCATTTTTATACCGTTATACTGCACCGTGCCTATATCTCCGGCATTCGGCAGGAGGTTTTAAACTGCATAGATCCCACAACCGTCAATCATCCGCCGATTGAGCGGATCTCCTTTACCTACAGCGGGATCGAGGAAATCTGGGAGTCTGACGGGTTTACCTGCGGCGACGATTGGCACACCAACACAGCCAAGGTACCGCTAAGCGATGTGAATTTCGACGGTATCGTCAATATGAACGACTTCGTGATCCTGGCGGATGAATGGCTGACACAGTATTGATGCCCGCAGAGTTCCCGCTGCCCCCTCAAAATCCATAGTGAGCGAATTTTTATCCCCCCGTGTCTCAAAACTTCGTATTTGAGCGGTTTCCTTTCGGACAAAAATACCGTATCTATGGGTCGTGCCTCAACCGGGTAGGGTGTGCAATATATTGCACACGCATTCTTCTGTGTACATCACGGATTGAGCCGAGTGACGGCTGTTTATGATTCATGTCATTTGATCTTTACATAACGAAAGGTTACCGCACCGGGCTGGTCGGGGATTTCGACGGGGATGCCTTTTTCCATCAGTTCCTTGCCGCTTTTTTGGGTCTGGCCCTTGACATCGTAGTTCTTCAACTGATAGACGGCGTCCGGATCGAGGCCGCGCATCTTAAGGTCGGCCGCTTTGAAGATGCAATTCTCGCGGCGGAAGGCCTGGACGAAACCTTCGCCCTGGTCCGGCTGATCGAACTGCCAGCCGAGCCAGTCTTTCCGGGAAAGGTTATAGTCGGTCAGCGGATAGTAATTGCCGTAATAGTTCGGGCCGATCTCCATCCACTCGTGGTAGAGTTTCATAATCAGTTCATCATCCACCGGCACCCGAAAATCGAAAGCGGCGGTATTGGAAGGACACATGTTACTGCGACGGATATAGGGACTGTAGGACAGCCCTCCGGTGCCCCAGCCCCAGCCAACCGTATTAGAGGGACAGTATCCGGTCCCGTAAAAGGGAATCCAGAACGAAAGCCCGTACGTGTGCCCCTGCTGACCGACGGGGTCAAACAGGTAGTCGCTGCGCAGCAGATTCGCCCCGCGGCGCATCGTCTCCAGGTCGTAGCGAAACCCGCCCGATGCACACGCGTCGATCATCATCCCCGGATGGCGCCGCAGGAGTTCATCGAAGTACCCTAAATAGCCCATCACATACTTGTTTTCCGTGATGCCCCGGCGGTCCTCCGTGTCGTTCTTCTGCCAGAAGGAGAGCGGATCGATATTGTAATCCTGCCGATACAAGTCGATGCCTTCGTTCTTGATGATCTTGTCGATATGATTGACCACCCAATCCCAGGCCTGCGGATCGCCCATGTTCAGCAGACCGCCGTTGGCACCGCCCAGCACCCATTCCGGATGCTCGGTCGCCAGCCACGTCCCCGCGACCACTCGCTCCGGCTCGAACCAGACAATGATGTCCACGCCCTTGCTGTGGGCATGATCGCTGATGGGCCGCAGGCCGTTGGGGAACCGGTGAGGCCGGCGGTCCACCTCCCAGGTACCCGTCCAGGTCCAGCCCTTCTCCGCCGCACCCGCGTACCAGCCCGCGTCCATCCACCAGTAGTCAATCTTGAGGCCCTTCGCCAGATAACTGTCGATGAACTCCATCTGATTCTGCTCATTCGCCCTGGTCATCTCGGCAAACTGGTGCGAGCTGCACGCATTGAACAGCGGCGGCTGGGGGACGCTTTTCGGAATGTTATGTTCGATCATCCACTGGCGCCAGACATTCTGGGCATCAATCCAGTCACCGCCTTTCCAGAACTGTAGTACAATCAATGGGGTGCGCACCATCTCGCCTGGCAACAGCTTGAAATGCACTCCTGCCTGGCCTGCGGCCACATCCAGCCCTTTGTCCCCGTCGCGATCATATTTGGCATACCAAAGTCCCGGCCAGCCCACCACAACGATGATCCCTTCATTGCCCGTATCCAGATTGTAATAGGGCCACTCCCCGGCCGTACCGGTTTGACGGCCGTAACTGACCGTTTCTCCCGGACGAAAGGTGTACTCCTTGCCGGCATCGAGCACGGTCATCTTGGGGGCATAATCGTCGGGGGTGACAAAGGTGCCGCTCCAGTGACGCAGGCGATATTGGCTGTCGGAGGCCCGCTGGAAATTGGCATCCAGGGCCTTGATATTTTCAATCATCGGGGTATCCGATTGGCCGTTATTGGTCAGGTAAACAGTCCACTCGATACTTTCATAGTCGTTATATTCCAGTCCTTCCCAGCGAACTTGCAGGCCGGTTTTCGGGTCCTGCCAGGTCAAATTATGGGCGGTCCGATCTTTATCGAGTTTCTTATGCTCGGAGTCAAACTTCCAGCTTTTCAGCAGTTCGTTCGAAGATTTCCCATCGTAGGTGAAGGAGAAAGGCGGCTTTGCGTTCTGATAATCGTATTTCTGTGTCCAGGAACCATCGGCATTGTTGGAACCGATCTTCATCTGGGCCACCGCACTGGTCCAGAGCAGCCAGTCCTGAGGCGCAGAAGTGAGATTCTCGACCTTGATGGTGAACTGGCCAACATAATCCGCCCGTCCGCTGGCCTTGATCTCGCCGGGTCCGACAAAGTCCAGATTGCCCGCCGCTGCGGGAGTCAGAATTTTGAAGTCGGTAATGGTATATTTTTTACCGACGTTGGCATCGTTATGAATCCACAGCGAACCTTCGACTCCGTCGTAACTGAGGGAGCTGGCGGCCGGAACATCGCTCAACGGCCAACCCATGGTATTACCGGAACGGTTGACCTTGAAAGAGGCCGGATTGGCCGCATCGCCAGTTACAGGGGCAAAAACGGAGATCAAAGGACGATTCTTATCCGGGCCGAAGAGATTCATACCGAAAATGCCCAGATTGCCGTCGCATTCAAAATGGAAGGTATAGGTGGTGCTGCCCACTTCCGGGCCGAATTTCACCACGTGGCTGCGCCCGTCATTCATCCATTTGGCCTGACTGGCATTTTTAGCCATGTCACCGGGATATAGGAAAATATCCCAGCAGGGGTCCACCGGTCCGGTATTCCAACGGGCATGGCCATCCTGAACCCCATCGTCATTACAGCCAAAAACGGTTATGGCTTCAAATTCCAAGCCATAACTCAGTGGGGTTAGAGTCAGAATTAAGAGCAGAGACAATAAAACAGGGGTAAGCTTTTTCATGACATTTCCTGTTAACACGTTGTTTATACTAGTTATACTGCTCTGGTACATTGCCGAGCCATCCTCTTGATTATTCAACTCGATCCATCGGATGAGTTTTTGCGCCATAAGCCTTTACTTGGGCGGGAAAGATCTAAGTAACCAGGCTTGCCCGCCTGTACCCCGGAGGCTTTCACGCATTCTTCAGCAGGCCGTAATCGGTCAGGATCTGAACCAGTTGTTCCTCTTTGCTGGGGCTAAGGCCGACCAGGGGCAAGCGAAGCTGGCCGGAACACATTTTGAGCTTGGCCATGGCGGCCTTGATGGGGATGGGGTTGGTCGAAAGGCTCAGTAGGGCCTTGGACATGGCGAACAGCTTATTGTGCCACTGGCGGGCGGTGGCGAAATCACCTTCCAGAATGGCATCGGTCAGGGCTTTGACATCCGTAGGCACAATATTGGCGACCACCGAAATGACGCCCTTGCCCCCTACCGAGGCGATGGGCAGAGTCAGGCTGTCGTCCCCGGAGAGAATCGTCAGGCCGCAACTGATGGCGATTTCGGAGACCTGATCCAGTTGGCCGGTCGCTTCCTTGACGCCGACAATATTGTCAATCTCGGCCAGCTTGGCAATGGTGCGCGGCTCCATATTGACGCCGCAGCGGCCGGGGATGTTATACAGGATGATCGGGATATCGACCTCTTCGGCAATCGCGGCGAAATGCTGATACAGCCCTTCCTGGGTTGGTTTGTTATAGTAGGGAACAACTATGAGGGCGCCGTCGGCTCCCACCTGTTTGGCAAAACGGGTCAGTTCGATCGCTTCATCGGTGCTGTTGGAGCCGGTGCCCGCCACAACCGGTACCTTACCGGCGGATTCCTGGACCACCACTTCGATTACTTTTTTATGCTCCTCGTGGGATAAGGTCGGGCATTCGCCAGTGGTTCCAACCGGGACAATTCCGTCGGTGCCGCTGCGAATCTGAAAATCAACCAGTTCGCGCAGGGTTTCGTAATCCACCTCATCTTCCGCAAAGGGAGTAACCAGTGCGACCAAACTACCTGTAAACATAACCAATCTCCTCTAAAAATTACTGCTGACAATAGGAGCTATACTTATCAATCAATTCAATCATCTCGCGGGTCGCCTGCCGGATGCCGACAAACACCGAACGGACGATGATGCTATGGCCGATATTGAAATCTTCAAGGCCTTCCAGGGCAGCGACCGGGCCGATATTACGGTAGGTCAGGCCGTGCCCGGCGTGAATGATCAGACCACAGGCCCAGCCGATATCGCGAGCCTTTTCCAGTTCGCCCAGGCGTCGAGTCAATTGTGCCTGGCTGGGAGCGTTGGCGTAACTGCCGGTATGCAGCTCCACCGCCTGGCAGCCGGCCTGGGCGGAAGCCTTCACCTGGTCCTCGTCGGGGGTGATAAAAGCAGACACTTCGATATCCGCCCGGTTCAAACGCCGCACCACCGCAGCCAGATGCTTCTGGAGTTTGCGGCAGTCCAGGCCGCCTTCGGTCGTCAGTTCCTGGCGTTTTTCCGGGACCAGGGTAACCTGATCGGGCTTGACTTTCAAGGCGAAACGCACCATCGCCTCGGTCATCGCCATTTCCAGGTTCAGCTTGACCTTGGCCACCTGCCGGACCAGTTCGACATCGCGCGGCTGAATGTGCCGGCAGTCCTCCCGCAGGTGCATGGTAATGCCGGAAGCGCCGCCGAGCTCACATTCCGCGGCCGCCCATACGGGATCCGGTTCATCGGCTTTCCGGGCCTGGCGAATGGTCGCCACATGATCGATATTTACATTCAACTGTGCCATTTGACTATCTCACTATAGTAACGGTTTTACGAGATCTTTTCACTTTTTATTTTTTTGCCACTGCCGGGCACTGATAGCGGCGGAACTGCTGCCTTCCCAGCGGTGCTCGCCGATCTTAGCGACGATTCGCTCAGCCAGTTCCATGGCGG
>JAKJEP010000149.1:0-365 GCA_022705365.1 Planctomycetota bacterium
GTCGTCGTGCCGCCAGCCCAGCAAGATCGCTTCGGCATCGTCCGGCTCAACCACCGCACCGTAATATTTCGGGTCGCGGCCTTCCTGGGTCATGCGCATATAGAACATGGCAATTCCCTGGATTTTCATCATCTGGGGCATCAGTTTTTCCACCTGCTCCTGTTCGCTCAAACCTTCGGTATCGATGCCCAGCTTGCTGCCGACCGCAGCCTTGTCCTGCTGCGTCAGTAATCTGGTAAAGTCGGCGGTCATATTCATCATATCTATTTTTTTCGGATACCGGTTGAGTATATCGGCGTAGAGCTGCAAACCTTCGGTTGCACCTTCGGCATCCATGGCCGGTATTTGCATATCCGGCATGGCGG
>JAKJEP010000149.1:421-7918 GCA_022705365.1 Planctomycetota bacterium
CAGCCGTAACCTCCAGGTTCCACTGAAAATCCTCCATCACCATATGCATATTCATCAGCCCGCCGCCCGCCGGCGAATTTATGGTGGCGTCCATCTCCATCAGCACCGGCCAGCCGCGCTGGACATCGGCCCAAATCTCCACCGACACCTCTTGGAACATACCCATACCATATTTCGGATCGGTGGTCCGGATGCCTTCACACTCCACACCGTTGATTTCCGTACGGCCCAGTTCGGCATATTCGCAGTTCATCATCTGGCTGAACATATAACGCGGGTCGTTGTTCTGCTGCTGCATCTTGGCCAGTAGATCCTCGCTGAACTGCATCCGCATGATTTTTTTGGCTTCCGGCAGAAGCATCATAATGCCTTTTTCCGCCGCCGAGAAATACGTTTGCTGTGCGATTTTGCCATCGGCATACATTTCCCCTTTCATGCCGAATTCCGGCGAGATCAGAAAATGGCCTTCCATTTTCGGCATCCCGGCCACAGCATCGCCTTCCATTTGGATTAACATGCGGTAGCTGAAAGCCCCCGCCTGCTCCACCCGGGCGGCTACTTCCGCCCAGGCCAGTTTGGCCCCGTCCCCCATCCAGAAAAAGCCGGCCACGGCGGCGATCATCACGATGGCCGCGATTGCAAATTTTATCAGATTGCTTTTCATCACTTTTCTCCACAGATTGTCCGGATGCGTCTGCAGCCGGGCGATCTCTTCCAGAATCCGCTGCCGGGTGCGTTCCATATCCCGGCCCACTTGTTCCGGATTCGAATCGATCCGGGCCAGTGCCTCCAGACATTTGGTAATTTTTTCTTCGTTCATTTCGGACATACCATCACCCATCATTAAGGGGACACTTTTACATCAGAGGCCGTCAGGACCCGCAGCCGGGCCAGCGCCTTGGAACAAATCGCGCGGAGATGCTGCGGTTTCTTGCCCAGCCGGGCGGCCATTTCCTCGTAGGGTTCCTGCTCGAGGTACCGCCGCACCAGCACTTCGCGGGCCACCGGCGGCAGTTTCGCCAGGGCTTCCAGCACCTGATCCATTTCTTCGGCCCGGACCATGTGATCCAGGGCGACCGGCTGGTTCTCAGCAGGCATATACTCTTCTTCCAGGGGAATAAACGCCTTCTTGCGGTTTCTGCGCCATTCGAAGGCCAGGTTCACCGCCGACCGCCAGGCGTATGCCATCGGATCTTTCGCCGTCTCTAAACCCCTGGAATTACAGAGCCTTACAAACAGTTCCTGGAACAGGTCGCTGGTGGCCTGCTCCGACCCGCTCAGCCGGGTGAGCAGGCGGTGCAGCCGTTGGCCGGCTGAATCCAGCAGTTCCAAAACCTTTTGTCCGCGGTCTTCCAAAACCAATCCTCGCAGGTACCATCGCGATTCGAGCTTCCCTGGGCCTCATCATTATAGACGAAATCCCTACCTCTGCGCACCTGAAAAACCGGCCGCGGCAAGAAAAAAGGGGAAGAAATTACCGCCGGCAACGTTGACAGACCCGGCAAACCAGGGAATAATCATCACTGGAACAAAACAGAAAGGAATAACCATGGAAGTTTACCAAGCCATCCAAAATCGCCGCAGCGTCCGTGCCTACAATCCCAGACCCATTCCCGAGGCGACGCTGCACAAGGTTCTCGAAGCCTTGCGTTTGGCCCCCTCCGCCTGCAATTTCCAGCCCTGGCGGTTCCTTCTGGTGCAGGACCCCCAGCTCCGTCAGAAGGTGGCGGCCGCCTCCTGCAATCAGGCCTGGATGGCGGAGGCCCCGGTGATCGTCGTGGCCTGCGGCACTCCCGCCAAAGCCTACAAAAAGATGGGCGGCTACGGCAGCAGTATCGATATCGATCTGGCGATTGCCCTGGACCATCTGAGCCTGGCCGCCGTGGCCGAAGGGCTGGGAACCTGCTGGATTGGAGCCTTCGATGAAACCGCCGTCAAGACGCTTCTGCAGATTCCGGCGGAAGCCAAGGTGGTGGCCATGATGCCGCTGGGCTATCCCCGCTCCGATGACCTGAACCACCCGGTCAAACCCGGCGCCCGGAAAAAGGCGGACGAAATCTTCAAAATCAACCAGTATCAGGGGTAACAGAAAAAATTAGAAACCACCCTTATGGGTGTCTATTCTGGAAGTCCAGGGGGACAATGAGCACCGCGGAACGGGCGCGGCGGGCGATTTTTTCGGTAACACGGCCAAAGAGGGCTTTTTCGAGAGAGGAACGGCCCTGGCGGCCCAGGACAATCAGATCGGCATTTTTTTCTTCCGCGAAGGCAAGGATTTCCTTGTAGTCCTTGCCGACCCGTACCTCGAATTGAAAATGGACGCCCGGCGGGACGCGCGGCCGATAGGATTCCTCGATTTTACGGTCGATGTCAGCTTTGGCCTTCTGGTCCACATCATCGACTTCGTAGATGTAGGTCTTCCAGAACTGGGCATCGGTTTCGGGAATCACGTGCAGCAGATAAAGGCTGCAGCCGGGGCGGCGGACAGCGGCGTCGAGAGCAAAATCAAAGGCGAAATCGGCGTTCTCCGAAAAATCAGTACAAAAGAGAATGGTTTGGTAAGGACTGATGGGTAAGGAACCGGTATCCATTGTCGTTTTTCCTTCTTTTGATTTGTCCGGCCGGGCCGGCGGCTAATAGCGGACCAGGTCGGGTAAAAAGGTACAGATTTTCGGAAAGGCGATACAGAGCGCGGTGGCAATAACCAGAGCCAGGACGAAAGGCATACAGCCTTTGAAGACTTTCTGCAGGGGGACATCACGCTCGATCCCGCCGACGACATAGGCACAAACACCGACCGGCGGAGTGATCGTGCCGATCTGGGTAACCAAAACGATAATGACGCCGAACCAGATGGGATTGCAGTCTAAATCCAGCATGACGGGATAGAAAATCGGGATGGTCAGCAGAATCAGCGCCAGGGCATCCACAAAACAGCCGGCGATCACGTAAAACAGGACCATAAAGCTGATAATCATCCAGGCAGGCAAAGGCAGGCTGCCCAGCCAGGTGGCCAGCTCAAAGGGAATGCGGGTAATGGCCAGGAAATGGCCGAAGATGACCGCACCGGCGACGATGATCATGACCATCAGGCTGGTGCGCATGGTCTCCATGAGGGAACGGCGGAGCATTTTAAGGGAGAATTTTTTGCGGAAGAAGGCTATGACAAGGCTGCCGCCGGCGCCAACCGCAGCCGCTTCCGTGGGCGTGAAAAGTCCGCCAAACATGCCGCCGATGACCAGGGCAAAGAGAATCAGGGTTTCAGTGATGCCCAGCAGGGATCCGAATTTATGGCTCCAGGTGGAGGAGGGAGCCGCCGGACCCAGGTGAGGACGGCGTTTGCACTGGAAGTAAATCACCCCGACAAACAGGGCGGCGGTTAGAAGACCGGGCAGGATGCCGGAGATAAAGAGTTTGCCGATGGACTGTTCGGTCATGATGCCATAGACGATGAAAACGACGCTGGGCGGAATCATCATGCCGAGCGTGCCTCCGGAGGCCACCGTGCCGCAGGCCAGCTCCATGTCATAGCGATAGCGTTTCATTTCGGGCAGGGCCACCATGGCCATGGTGGCGGCGGTAGCCGGACCCGAACCGCAGATAGCCCCAAAAGCAGCACAAGCCCCGACGGTGGCCATCGCCAGACCGCCGGGCAGCGGTCCCAGCCAGTGATAGGCGGTGTCAAAAAGACGGCGGCTGATCCCGGAATGGAAGGACACTTGGCCCATGAGGACAAAGAGCGGGATAACAGTCAGGCTGTAGGAGGAGAAGGTTTCGTAGAGATCGGCGGTAATCATATGGACGGCGGCGGGCAGGGAGACAATCCAGGCGAAGCCGACAAAGCCGACAATAGCCATCGCAAAAGCAACCGGCATGCTGCTGAGCAAAAGTATAACCAGCAGCAGGCATCCCAGCAGTCCTATTTCCACGGGTGTCATGGTTTGATCAGTTCCTTCCCGGGGTGAAACAGGTGATAAATTTTAATCAGACAGACCAGCCCGCAGGCAGCGGCCAGGACATAAGCTAGATAAAAATCAGGCAGTTGCAGCGTGGGAGAAACCTGGCCGCTCTGCTTGAGACTGTTGCCGTAGAGCCAGCACCGCTCCGCCAGAAAGGCAAAGAGGGCCAGCAGGCAAAGCCGGGACAAACTGTCCACGAGAATGCGCCCGCGGCGGGAGAGCTTCTGGAAGAAATATTCGATGGCCACGTGGCCCTTGCAGGCAGTGGTGTAGGGGAGAGAAGCCGCCATGCACAAACCGCCGGCAATTTTCACGATGTCATAGACACCGGTCATAGAGAACTTGCCCATGCGCAGGATGACCTCAATGCAGGTTATCACCACCATCAGAAGAATGGCAAAGCCGGCAACCGCAGCCATCATGTACACGAGGAGGCGAACAATCCGCGCATAAGCGGACCAGAAGGCTCCTTCCTGGGTGATTGGTGTGGATCCCGTCATCGCTTATTGTCCCTGGGGTGCGGCCAGTTTCGCCTGTACGTCTTTAAGGAATTCGTCGCCCGGCAGGGATTTTTCCTTGGCGGCTGCCACATAGGCATCCAGAATCGGCAGAACCGCGGCCTTCCAAAGCTGCTGTTGTTCGGGCACCAGGGGGATTTCCTCGCGTTTGAGTTCCCGGATAAAGGTCCGGCCTTCCTCATCGGCCACATCCCAGGCAGCTCCATGCTTGACGGACCATTCCTGGCTGGTCTCGGTGAAGATTTTCTGGATGTCGGCGGGCAACTGCTCCCATTTGGCCTTGTTCATCACGACGAACATGGCGGTGGTGTAGCCGATAACGGAGCTGTCGGTGATAACTGATGGCTTCCCCCTGCTTCCACCCCTTAAGCGTTTCGATGGGACACAGGGTGGCCTCCACAACGCCCTTCTGGAGGGCTTCATAGGTTTCCGGCTGGGCCATCGCCACGGGGGTGCCGCCCAGCATTTCGACGATCTTGGTGGATAAGCCGGTGGCACGGACCTTGAGGCCCTTCATGTCTTCCAGCGTATGGACGGGTTTTTTAGAGGCAAGAATGCCGGGCCCGTGGGCGTGAAAATACAAAACGTGGGTATCGGCAAGTTCGGCGGGCTGGTATTTCTGGACCATTTCATTGGCAATACGGGTGGCCGAAGCGCCGTTGGGATAGCCCAGCGGCAGATCCAGGCCTTCCAGCAGGGGGAATTTGCCGCGCGTATAGGCCAGGCAGCTCATGCCGATATCGGAAATCCCGTTGACCACCCCGTCATAACACTGCGGGGCGGGCGTCAGCGTGCCGCCGGCGAAAATATTGATTTTGACGCGGCCATCGGTCCGTTTTTCTATCTCTTTGGCCCACTCTTCGGCAGTCTTGCACTGGATGTGCGAAGGCGGGAAAAAGATGCTGTAGGATAACTCGATGGTCTTGGCCGGTGCCTTAGAGGGATCTGTGGGAGCGGGTTGACCGCCCTTCTCCGACTTTTTGCACCCCGCTACCGCCAGAGTCACACCCGCCGCAACGGCCAGCACCAACAATGTTCTAATTACCTTTGCTGTTTTCATACCAGATACTCCTGAAAAAGAAAGTTAAGATACTTGACAAGCAACCGGGGCAGTATAAGAAATCCCCCGGCGGCTGTCAAACGATAATTTTTTCGATAAAAGCCCGATACGCAGGGGCTTGCTAACCCGAATTGCGCTTAATTTCATTTATTAGAGGTCAGGGCGATATCGTCAATGTCACGCTCCGCCCCGGAGCCGAGTTGGACCATTTTGTTGATATCAACAAAATGGTCGGAAATATACGATTCATAGACTCAATCCTGTACTATTCTCCCAGACGTTTGTCGATAACCCGTCCGGCCCCCTCCATGACATTTTGTAAAGATCTCGGTTCGACAAAGGTAATTTTGGTCTCCGCCTCCAGAGCCACTTTCAAATTTTGCGAAAGCTGCATTTGCAGGTTTTCCAGGGTCTTGATTTCATCCAGGAAGGGCAGGTTTTTCGGCACTTCCAGCCGGATCTCCAGGGTATCCGCACCATCCTGCCGGTCGAGAATAATCTGATAATGGGGGCTGGCACCCACGTGCTGGGCCAGAATCGCCTCGATCTGGGCCGGAAAGAAGCTCAAACCCCGAAACAGAATCAGATCGTCCGTTCGCCCCCTGACTCCGGCCATCCGGAGGAAGGTTCGGCCGCAGGGACAGGGCTGCCGGTCCAGGGAGGTAATATCTCCCGTTCGGTACCGGATCAGCGGGATCCCCTCTCGGGTGATGGTGGTAATAACCAGTTCTCCCTCTTCGCCCGGCTCCACCGGTTCCAGTCGCCGGGGATCGATCACTTCCACGATAAAATGATCTTCATTCACGTGCAGGCCCTGCCGCACATAACACTCCCCGGCCACCCCCGGCCCCATCACTTCGGTCAGGCCATAGGTATCGGTGGTGTCGATTTGCAGTTGCTGCTCCAGCCGGCGGCGGAAGGCGCTGCTCCAGCGCTCGCCCCCGAAAATCCCCAGCCGCCATTGCAGCCGTTCCGGGTGGATTTGCAGCTTTTCCAGGGCGGCGGCCAGATTGGCGGCGTGGCTGGGCGTGGAGATCAGGACCGTGGTCTTATAGTCTTTCATAATCAGGATTTGCTTTTCTACATTGGCCGTCAACGATGCCGGAATGACCGAGGCCCCGATCTGCTCGGCACCCTGATGGAAACCAAAGGCCCCGGCAAACAGATGGTAATCCAGGGCAATCTGCACCACATCATGTTCCGTAACGCCGACCGCCGCCAGCTGGCGGGCCACACATTCGGTCCAGTTTTTGAGATCGTTGCGGGTATAACCGACCACCACCGGTTTATCCGCGGCCGACGGCGCGGAATGGATGCGGACAATATCCCGCAGCGGCACGGCAAACATATCATACGGGTAACTGTTTTGCAGGTCTTTCCGGGTGGTAAAGGGCAGGGCGCGCAGATCCCGGATCTGTTTGATTTTCTCCAGATTAACTTTATTCCGGTCAAATGCGGTGCGGTAAAAGGCCACGTTGCGATACGCCCGATTCAGCGCGGACTGCAGCCGCTCGATCTGCAACTGCTCCAGCTCGTCGCGGGAAAGAGTTTCACACCGGGGATTGTAAATGATCGTCTGATTCATAAGATTGCCTCATTCGTCAATGGTTTTGTATTCCTTGCCCAGATAGGCCCGCTGCACCTCCCGATTGTCGCACAATTCCCGGCTGGTACCTTCCAGAACGAATTGGCCGGTTTCCAAAACATAGCCCCGATCCGCCACGTCCAGGGCCGCCCGGGCATTTTGCTCAATCAGAAGAATCGTCAGGCCTTGCTGCTTCAATTGGGCAATGGTTTTGTAAATGTCCTTCATGACCAGCGGCGCCACGCCCAGCGACGGTTCGTCCAGCATCAAGAGCCGGGGCCTTGCCATCAGCGCCCGACCAATGGCCAGCATCTGCTGCTGGCCGCCTGACAGAGTGCCCGCCAGTTGCGAATGCCGCTCCTGGAGAATGCCGAA
>JAKJEP010000014.1 GCA_022705365.1 Planctomycetota bacterium
TCACGCGCGGTCTGGAGCTGGAGACTTCGCTGCCGCGGGTGACGCAGATCGATCCTTCGGTGGGAGAAAAGAGCATGCAGGATGCCCTGGTCGCGATGGTCCTTTCGATCATCGCCATTATTATCTATGTCTGGATACGATTCGGCAATGTACGGTTCGGGTTAGCCGGAATCGTAGCCATGGTGCATGATGTCAGCATTGCCCTGGGGATGATCGCCATTACCCCCTGGCTGGCGTCCACCGCCATCGGGAAATTCCTGCTGATCAGCGATTTTAAAATCGATTTAACGATCATCGCCGCCATCCTGACTTTGATCGGGTATTCGATCAATGATACGATCGTCGTGTTTGACCGGATTCGTGAAAATCGGGGCAAACTGGCCCATGTAACCGGGAATATTATCAACCTGAGTATTAACCAGACGTTATCCCGTACTCTGCTGACCGGATCGGCTACCTTGATGGTATTGATTATCATGTATATCTGGGGCGGAGCGGGATTACGAGGGTTCAATTATGTGATGATTATTGGTATGGTTGTCGGTACCTATTCCTCCATTGTGGTTGCGGCACCGCTTCTGATGCTGGGGATCAAAAAGGAAAAAGAATCCGGCAAGAAGGATTACGCCCCCAGCCCGGATAAACAATATTCCAGGAATCCTTCCGTGTGATGGATTGGAACCATAACCGTATGCCGCAAACATTATGAAATCAGAAGTATGAGGTGAACGTATGCAGAATGATATCAAAATAGGAATTATTGTTGGGATCGTGGTGGTAGCGGCGGCGGCGGTTTTGTTTGTCACGCAGGGCCGGGACCAGGATAAATCCGGTGTGGAGGTTCCGCCGCCGGTCCAGGCGGAGCCGGCACCGCCGGCGCCAGCGCCGATGCCGGTACCGGAACCGGTATTGGAACCGGTGGTGGTGGAACCGAAGCTGCAGAGCCAGCCGGAAACCGCCGTGGCAGCGCCGGAAACCCCCAGTGTTTCCGTTACTCCGCCGCCCGCCGCAGAGAGTCAGCCGGCGGTAATACCCCCTGCGCCGGAGCCTGAGCCGGAGGTCCGCCAGCCGCGTTTTCATACGGTGGCCACCGGGGATAATTTGTACATTATTTCCGAACAGTATTATGGCAGCGGGAAGTTTGCCGACAGTATTTATGAGGCCAACCGGAATCTCATCAAAAATAAGGATGTTTTGCAGGTTGGCTGGAAGCTGCGGATACCGTATCCGGAAGAGATTGTGAAACCATAGGCCGGCGGAGGCGGCTGGTTTTACGGGGCGGCAGCACCTGATGTCAGGAATCGGGAAAAGTGATCCCTGTTTTCGAATTTTTTCTCCCTGTAAGGGTGGAAAGCCGTTGGTAGTTCCCATAACTAAAAAAGACGCCAGCGTCAAAAGCTCTTCGATCCCTTGTTATTGGGAAGCCAGAGTGAGTTTTTGGATGTCAATATCGACTTTTGACGGTTCCGTCCAAAAAGATGGCCAGAAATTCGCGCTGAAAACAGACTGTCGAGGTGGGCGACGCGGAAAATATTCCATAAGACAGGCTGAATAATGGAGATGGGAACCAATAGGTCAAAACCCCGTGAGAAATGCGGGTTAATAATTCGGGGGAAATAGCCGAATATATAAATATATGCGAGTATGGACGCCAGCGTCAAAAGCTCTTCAATCCCTTGTTATTGTGGAGCCAGAGCCGTTTTTGGATGTCCATAGACTTTTGGCGGTTCCGTCAATATGACAATTACCGTGATTTGGAATTCCCTTGCCGGTAAGGCGGTTTATGATTAATAGATAGCAATACCGGGAGGAAGGCATCTATCCGCCTTTAAAAATGGAAAGATATCAGTATGGAAAAAAGAATCAAAATTATATGTGTCTGCGGAGCCCGGCCGAATTTTATGAAAATTGCCCCGTTGATGCGGGCTTTTAGCAGGCGGGTCAGATTTCAGACGCTGCTGGTGCATACGGGCCAGCATTATGACGAGAATATGAGCAAGCTGTTCTTCGATCAGCTGGCGATCCCCAAACCGGACATCAATCTGGAAGTCGGTTCCGGCAGCCATGCCGTTCAGACGGCTCAGATCATGGAACGGTTTGAGCCGATCGTGCTGGATTTTCAGCCGCATTATGTGCTGGTGGTGGGGGATGTGAACAGTACGATTGCCTGCGGCCTGGTGGCGGTGAAGCTGGGGGTCAAGCTGATTCACGTGGAGGCGGGGCTGCGCAGTTTTGACCGGGCCATGCCGGAAGAGATCAACCGGGTGCTGACGGATTCCATCAGTGATCTGCTGTTTGTGACGGAACCGTCGGGGATGGAGAATCTGAAAAACGAAGGGGTCAATTCGCACCAGGCGTATCTGGTCGGGAACGTGATGATCGATACGCTGCTGGCGAATCGGGAGAAGGCGGAGCAGACGGAAATATTATCGCGATTCAAATTGGAGCCGCGGCACTACGGCCTGATCACCCTGCATCGGCCCAGCAATGTGGATTCTCCGGCGAGCCTGATTTCGATCTTTGGCGCTTTTGCGGAGATCCAGAAGGAGATGCGGCTGGTATTTCCGATTCATCCGCGGACGCGTAAAAATATCCAAAAGGCCGGTCTGGAAGAGATGGTAGCCGGGATGAAGAACCTGCTGCTGCTGGAGCCGCTGGGGTATCTGGAGTTTTTGAATCTGACCAGCCACGCGGCGGTGGTGATGACGGATTCGGGGGGCATTCAGGAGGAAACGACTATTCTGGGCGTGCCGTGCATGACGCTGCGGGAAAATACCGAACGGCCGATTACGATTACGCAGGGAACCAATCGTCTGGTGCATACTACCACCGAAGATATACTGGCAAAATACCGGGAATGCACCAGAAACCCGCTGCCGGCGGGGCATACCTGTCCGGAGCTATGGGATGGCCAGGCGGCGGAGCGGATTGTGCGGATCATCGCCGAACGGTTTGCGGGTGAAACGGGCCGTTAGTTTATTCCGCCAGTGAAAACTCATTCTGTGACGCCGGCGTCAAAAGCTCTTGGACTCCTTGTGGTTGGAGGGCCAGAGCGGTTATTTAAATGACAATATCGATTTTTGGCGGTTCCGTCTTATGCGGTTACGAACACTTTTCAAGGCACTTCTGCAATACGTACAAAAGAGGGAGGCGGCGGGGCCGGATGTGATATCACCGGCGGAGGAAGGCGGCCAAAGGCGGCAAATTCCCCCTGCGGCCTGCTCCAGTGCGTGGGACGATTTGTTGGGGGATAGTAAAAATCTGCACGATTGGAAACTTCATAAGGAGGTTCTGCAGCGGCGGTATCTGGAACTGATTCGGGATGACCGGAAACCCGTGCGGGTGCCGCTGGAGCTGAAGATCCATGAGTCGATTTTGGTAGATCATGCGTATAGCCGGCAGAAAGTCAGCTACCAGGTGGAGGAAGGGGAACGGGCGTCTGCCTATATTGCCATTCCGCTGGAGCGGACGTGGCGGCTGCCCGCGGTGATCGCGCTGCACGGCACGGATGAATACGGCAAGGAGCAGACGGCGGGGCTGGCGGGCCAACCGGAGAAGGCGTATCTGGATCATCTGGCACGGCGGGGGTATGTGGTGCTGGCGCCGGACCATTTTGTGATGGGGGAGCGGACTCCGCCGGAAAAGGCGTATGATACGCGGCGGTTTTATCAAAAACATCCGGAGTGGACGGCGGTGGGAAAATTCACGTATGAAAATTCGATTGCGGTGGATGTCCTGGAATCGCTGGCGGAGGCGGATCCGGACCGGATCGGGGTGCTGGGGCATTCGCTGGGCGGGCACAGTGCCTATTTTCTGGCGGCCTATGACCAGCGGATCCGGGCGGCGGCGTGCAATTGCAGCGCCCCTGCGTTTCGCCAGAATCCCCAGGTGAAGGACTGGGCGCGTGATTCGTGGTACAGTTATTTTCGTCATCTGCGGCCGGTTTTTTTGCGCGGGGAGCTGCCGCCGATTGATATGCACGAGATTATTGCCTTGATTGCCCCGCGGGCGTTTCTGGATATTTCCGGGCTGAATGACGGGCATCCGCTGACCCAGCGGCAGCGTGTTTTGATGCATATGAAGATCATGGAAGCATATGAGCTGGAAAAGGCCCCGCAGAATTTTGCGTTTTATGTGCATGGGCAGGGCCATTCTGTCCCCTATGATGCGCGGGAGCTTTTGTATGCGTGGATGGACAGGCACCTGAAGGACCCCGGGGTTATTCAACCCCGTCGGGTGCGATGAACGCTACCGTCCGTAGGAAAAGTGGAGTTCGGCGGCCTGGAGGGATTCGAGCTGGCAGCAGACGGGGGTGAACCGATGGCGGTTCATCAGCCAGCGCAGTTTGGCGGCGGTGCGGCGCAGGCCGACGCGGTGGCGCCAACGGCTGAGGCGGGACATGGGCAAGAGAGGCTGCTGGGGGTCGAATTCCCAGGGATGGAGGTAAATCATGCCGGGGGTATGGCAGCTTTCGGCTTGCCGCAAGGCGTGGTCGATCCAGCGGATGGGCAGCAGCCGCAGATAGCCGCCGCCGCCGATGGGCCAGTTCGTACGGAAGAGCCACAGGGTTAGCGGGGGGAGTTCGAGAAGGCGGCCGCCGCCGGGACCGAGGGCCTGGTGCGGCTGGGGAGGGGCATCCGGCACGCCGTAGCGGTCATGATGGACGGGGAAAATAGACGAATCATAGAGGAAGCCTTCCTCCGCCAGCACATCCAAAGCCCAGGCGGTCCGGCGGGTGATGGAAAAGGTCGGGGCCCGATAGCCCAGGACGGGCCGGCCGGCGAGATCCTCCAGAATTTTTTTACTGTCCCTTAATTCCTGCCGGAATTCGTCCCGGCTTACCCGATGAATCATGGTGTGGCTCATGCCGTGGGAGGCGATTTCATGGCCCTGGCCGGCGATTTTTTTTATCAGGTCCGGATTCTGCCGGGCGGCCCAGCCGAGGATGAAAAAGGTGGCGCAGGTTTGCTGTTCGGCCAGGATTTCCAGGATTTCGGTAATCCCGATGTGCAGCCGGCTTTGCCAGGAGTGCCACTGCTGCAAGGAAATACGGGCAGCGGCGGCTTCCACCTGGAAATATTCTTCGACATCAAAACTCAGCAGATGATCCATGTGCATCGATTTCCAGCGGCTGGTTTCTCAGGGCTGCTGCGCCGGAATTTTGTCCAGCTCGGCCCGGGCTTTTTGGATGATATCGGCCATGACCGGCGTGACGGCGGTTCCGTCTTTCTGCATTTTTTGCCCGATTTGCACGGCGGCCTCCCAGTGCCAGGCGGCCGACTCGGTTTGGTTTAGAGCTTGTTCCGCCATGCCGAGATGGTAGTGAACTTCCGGGGAATTGGGCAATTGTTTGATTGCCCAGCGGAGGGTTTGGACCGCGGATTCGCAGCGGCCCAGCAGATAGTCGATCCAGCCGGCTGTATCGCGGACCGTGGGTTCGTTGGGCATAGCCTGCAGGACCGCTTCCATCATTTCCTGGGCCTCAGTGAGTTTTTCCGGGTTTTTCGGATAGAGCAGGGTAATGACATAGGCGGCGTTATTGGCGGCCATGAAATTTTTGGTTTCGTTCCAGACTTTCCGGTAAATTTCCAGAGCCTTTTCCAACTGGCCGGCGTTTTCCAGGGCGATGCCCTGATAGAGCAGAAGGTCGCCCGGATCCTGTCCCTCAGCGATGATTTGTCCGTATAAAGCGGCGGCTTTTTCATATTCCTGATCTTCCAGGAGGATTTTCGCTTCGATAGTTTTGGCCAGCAGGCCGTCTTGGGGTTCCAGCAGTTCCAGGGTTTTCTGCATCACGGCCTTATCGGCGGCAAAGGAGCTGGCGGTGGCCGCCGCCCAGAGGCAGGACGGGCGGGCCTGCAGTACTTCCAAGGACCACTGGCGGCCCAGTTCAGGAATCCCCAGATCGAGCGCCGCATTGGCCATCAGCAATTGTACGACTTCGGGGCGATTGGGATGGGCCAGCGAATAGGAAACCAGTTCCGAGGCGATGGTGCTGTCCAGGGAGCGGGGATTTTGGAAGCGGGCCAGTTCTGCCTGGGCCAGGTCGTTTTGCCCCGCGGCCAGGCGGATACAGATTTTGTATAAAAGAGGGACGGGCCGCATATTCGGATTTTGGGCGGCCTGCCGGTCCAGTTCCTCCAGGCGGGTCAGGCGGGCCTGGATTTGATTTTCATTTTTTATCCGGCCGGCGCAGCAAAGACCCAGTACGGAATCGTAAAAATCACTCTCCGGGGCCGGCGTGAGCAGTTCTGCGGCCCGGTCCGGCTGCTGATCGAGGTAAAGCAGGATAGCCAGAAGGCGCCAAGACCGCTGACCCGACCACTGTTTGGCAATCTCTGCGCTGGCAGCGGCGGCGGCGGGCCGGTCCGAGGCCAGCACGAAGGCCCGGGTAGCCGGCAGACGAAGTTCGTCGGGCAGGGCCTGATCTCTGTTTTGTCCCTGGAGAAAGGCGGAAAAGACCGATACCGCTTCGTCCGCCCGGTTTTCGGCCAGCAGGGTGTTCATCATTTCCGCGGCGGCGGCGGCGTCCTGGGGATGCCGGGCCTGTACCTGGCGCAGCCGTTCTACTTTTGCATCGGTATCTTCGGTGAGCCAGGCGAGCAATAGCTGGGCCTTTACATAGTCCGGGCTGTATTCCGGGATTTTTTCCAGCATCTGGCGGGCCTGTGTTTTTTCGCCGAGGATGGCAAAGTTTCTTCCCAGAAACAACTGCAGTTTGGGATTGCTGCTGTAGCCGGAAGCGGCCAGCGCCTCATAACAAGCAATGGCCTGTTTTTGCAGGCCCCATTCCTCAAACAGAATGCCTTTCTCAAACATGGCGGCCGACCATCCGCTTTGTCCGGATTTTTCCAGTTCCGCCAAAACCTCCAGGGCCTGCTGGGGCTGCTGGAGGCGGTTCAAGGCCCTGGCCAGAGAACGATAAATGGCAAACATATTGGGCTGGAGGTTTTTGGCCTGGCGATAGCAGGCGACGGCTTCTTCCCAGCGGTTTTGTCCTTCCAGAACGGAGGCACGCAGCAGATAGGGTTCCGGATCTTTGGGGAACAACTGTTCTTCTTTTTCGGTGAGGGCCATTGCCTGGTCGAACTGCTGCCGGTCTTGATAGTAGCGAATGAGTTTGCGGAACAGCACTTTGTCCCGCTGTTCGCCGGCGGTGCGGGAGAGGTTTTGTGCGATGGCGTCGGCCTCTGCCGGGCGTTCTGCCTGGAGGAGCAGGCCGATTTTGATGAAATCCACGGAATCCCCGCCAATTTCCCCCTGGCGGATGGTATTGAGCAGTTCCAGAGCGGGGGCAATCTGTCCCTGGCTGACCAGGCTTCTGGCGGTAAAGAGTGTGGCGAGGCTGCGAACTTCCTGGGGGGCTTCGACATTTTTTTCTGCGCGGCGATACGACTCCATCGCCTGGGGGTAATTTTTCTGCCCTTCCAACAGCCAGCCGAGGGCCAGATCGATCATATAGGTTTCTGCACCCGGAATGACGGAAAGTTTTTTGGTAATTTCTTCGGGGCTGTTTGTATCGTTCAGGAAACGAGTCAAGACCAGATAATTGGAGAGTTTCCGCGGACCCATTTGCAGCAGGATGCGGTACTGTTCCTCGCACTGATCCCGTTGGCCGAGTGCCCGATAGGCCTGGCTGAGGAGGGTTCGGATTTCGATGCTGTCGTTTTTACGGGTTAATTCGGTTTGACAGATTTTGATGCATTCTTCGGGCTGGCCGGACTGGAGATAGGTCATGGCCAGGCCGATCCGGTCGGCAATGCCTATTTGCTCCAGGGCCGGAACCGCGGGAAGGGTTTGTTCCTGGATGAGTTTCAATTGCAGTGCCATCAATTGGGACTGGGTGCTGGGCGAGGAAATTTGCTCCAGCATTTGTCGGGATTCTTCCAGATCCCCGGTTTCCATTTGGATCCGGGCGATGGCCAGCCGATAGGTGTCGTTGTTGCTGTCGAGACGGAGGGCTTCCCGGTATTCTTCCAGGGCCTGGAAATTCCGGCCGGTATCGGCATACATTTGTCCCAGCGCAAAATGGATGCGATGCTGCCGGGGATCTTTGTCTAATTCATCCAGCAGGATTTTTTCCGCTTCTGCTTCCCGGTTGATTCGTATCAAGGCCCGGGCCTGCGCCATGCGGCCCAGAAGGGCATCGGGTTTGGATTCGGCCGCCCGGCGGAGGGTATCGACGGCGCGGGGGGTATCGCCGAGCAAATCATAGCCGCCGGTGACGACTAGCAGCATGACCGGATCGTCCGGGTGGGCGGTCTTTACTTTCTCCAGGATTTCCCGTGCCAAATCCGGCTGGTCGGTTCGGACCAGGCAGGTGACCAGATACTCGACCGCCTGGGGCCGGTCCGGGTAATATTTATAGTAGGCATGGGCATCTTCCAGAGCCTGCTGATAGAAGCCGTCTTCGATCAGGCTGGCGGTCAGATAGCGACGGGCGGCTGCATGGTCGGGCTGCAGCTCGGTAACGCGGCGCATGGCCAGGCGGGCCAGTTCCTGTTTGCCCTGGGCCTGCACCGCCTGGGCATAGTTATAATGCGCCTCCGGCCAGTCGCGGAATTCTGCTTTCAGGGAAAAGAGTTTGGTTTCTGCTTCGGCGGCCCGGCCGCGTCCCAGCAGCATTTTGGCCTCCAGCAGGCGGGCCTGGGCATGGCGGGGATTTTCCTTTAGGATGTCCCCAACATACTGTTCTGCCAGTTGTTCATCCTGCAGCATGAGGGCCAGCGAAGCCCGCTGGAGTTTCAACTGAAGCTCGGTGGGATATAGTGCCAGCAGTTTATCCAGTTCCTGCGCGGCCTGGCCAATCTTTTCGCGCTGGGCTTCCAGGGAGAAATCGTCCTGGCTGCTATCCGGGAAGTCGGGAAAAGCGGTTTCCAGGTCGTGGACAATCAGCGCGGAGGCGGCCAGCGGAGCGGGTTTTTCGGCGGATAATATTGCCGCCCGTGCGGCCTGGAGTGCCGCCGGGTTTTTCTGCTGAATACACAATTGTACCAGTGTGGCGGCGGCTTCGTCCCGTGAGGGATCGCGGGCCACCACGGCGAGCAGCATTTCGGTCGCGTTGGCAAAGGCCTGCTGGGCCTGCTGTTTTTCCGCTTCTGCCAGTTTGGCGGCGGCCTTTCGTTTGTCCTCATCCCCGGTGGTGGCAGCCACTTCCTCGTCCTGACCGTATCGGCGGGAGAGCCGCAGATGGGCCTGTCCGATTTCCGACCAGTTCAGGCCGGCGGCCTGCTGCTGCAAAACAGTGATTTTCTCGTCGGCGGGGGCGATCTGTTGAAGCACTTCGTTTGCCTGGTGTAATTGGCCAATCCAGTTTTGGATGGCAGCCGCGTCCATCCGGGATTCGGTAGATGCCAAAGCCCGTTTGGCCGGCAGCGAATAGGTGTCCGACAGGGAAAGCAAGACGCGGCTCTCGTCCGGCTGGAAGCGGTCTTTTTCATCCCGGAGGCGGGTCAGCAGTTTTCTGGCTTCGTCATAGCGGCCGGAAAAAATCTGCACTCGTGCCTGCTGGAAATAGCCCTGCCAGTCATCCGGGAATTTGGCGATATAGGAATTGGTCATAGCGAGTGCTCGGTCGAGATTTCCGGCCCGGATAGCCACATCGATCCGGCTTAGCTGGCGGTAGGAGCGGTTGTGCCGTACATACAAAGTGATTCCGGCCGCGATGCCGATGATTACAGCCAGAATAACGACGATTAAAACGATTCTGCGTTTCATAGATTCCATCTCTTTCTAGGGTAAAACCCGGTTGATTTGCGCCATGCCCGTGCGCAGGAATTCGCCGGCCCTGGCCCGGGCCTGGGGGATTCCGGTTTCGACGGGTGTGGAAACCCGGATCAAGGCGCCGCTGGCATTGCGATTTCCTAATCCATTGGCAAGAATAACGGCCTGCTGGAGCCAAAAACTGTCCGTGTATCTGCGGCCGCATTTATAGGTATAGAGATAGTAGGTTTGGCGGGAGCCGGACTGGACCACCAGTTCCCTGCAAGGCACGTCCCCAATATCTGGGATATCGGTTACGGCCAGGGTGTTTTTGTAAATAATGTTTTGGCCGCCGCCTTCCAGGCACAGATCGGGCGGGTGGGTGCCTTTTCGATTGTCTTTGCTGAAGACCAGGCAGAAATCAACCGGTTCCCGGCCAGGGCGGGCATAGCGGCGCATGAGGGCGGCTTCCGTTTCCAGAACGACCAGCACCTGGGGATCAAATTCGACGATATAACTGTGCCAGTCCTCGTCCTGATAGCGGATTTGTTCCGGCAGGGCCTCGGCCAGGATGGCTTCGGTATAAACGGGGGGTATGGTTCGCTGGAACCACCAAGTGCCGGCGGCCATCAGAATCGCCGCCGCCACGGCCCAACGGCTGTTTCGGCTCCGGATGGCATTCCAGAGAAGCGTCCCCTGCGGTGGATCGCTGCCGGTGCGGCGGACATCCGCGAACAAAGGGGTTACGGGGATTGGCCGGCCGGCGAGGGCATACGCCCCCAGGATGAGCCGTTCCAGTCCGAACAGCAGCAGAAACGACATGACCAAAATCATAAGCCCGGAGAAATCGTGAAACCAGCCGGTGGCGATTTCCACGGTCCACAGGTCCGCCACCACGATGAGGCTCAGGATGCGCAGGGCATTGCTGACGACCGCCACCGGGACCGACATGGCAAACAGAAAGATCCGCGCCAGCCCTTTCAGCCGGCAGATATAAGCATAGAGAGCTCCGAAGGCCATCACGCTGATCAGAGTCCGCAAGCCGTTGCAGATATTGGCGATGACCATGGATTTATCCCCCTCCAGGAATACCCGGTTGCTGGAGCGTTCTGCAATAATTCCGATCCAGTTGGCCATGGTCACCCCCCAGTCCGCCGCCAGGATTTTCAGCCGGAAGTTCATCTGGGCAATCGAGACCTCGGGCAGGGGAACCATGAAGAATAAAAAGAAAATCGGAAACCAGAGCCGGCGAAAGGCGGTGGAACCCCACCCTATAAGCGTCAGGCCGGCCAGCACTCCGATGAAGGCAAAGCCGCTGGCGAAATTGACCCGGGCGAAGGCGGCGGTTAGGTGCAAAAGGATGGAACAGCCCAGCACCAGCCAGCCCAGTATGGGGCAGGGCCTGACGGGGATACGGGTGTAGCGAATCAGCAGATAGCCTATCAGTAAACTGACCAGGGGGACCAGAGGGGCATGGGTATAATAGCTTTCTGTCTTGGTAATCTGGTCGTAAAATCCGGAATTCAGACGGTTCCACCCCGGAAACCACCGCAGCCACATTTCCGCAAAGGTGTTGGCAAAAGCGACTGCCAGAGCGGCCGCCAACAGAGCCCAGCAGGCTGCGGCCAGCCACTGGTTCTTGTCTGTGTTTTCGGTTTTTTCCTGCATTTTCAGAGATATTCCTAATTAAACACCGGCAATGCCAGCCTAAAGCAATTATTTACAAGAAGTTACAGTCAAACCAAAAATCCGCCTGCCTTTGAAGGAGCGGTACTAATTATAAGCGGCCTCTGGTTTAAATTCCATTGAATTCTTTCAGGCTGGTGAAACACCGTATCCGGCAAACGCCTGGTTACTTTTTGTATCTTTATCGGCATTTTGTCTATTCTGATGTTGCAGTAATTTGTTGAACAGATTCCCGTTGGCATCGTCGTCAAAAGCCCATGAGAAATGCGGGTTAAAATAATAAGGAATGGAATTTTTGACGATAACGATGTACAGTATTGCCGACGCAGGATTTACGAACAGTCAGGATAACCATGAGTATAAAGACGATACTTTTCGCTCTCTATTTCTTATTTTGCAGCGGGGGCGCCCTGTTTGTGCCGCTGCTGGGGATCCTGGGCTATATTCTGCATTATAACCTGGGGCCGGAAACGAAATGGTGGGCGAGTCCTCTGAATTCACTGAATATCCGTTATGCGTATACCCTGGCGGCGGTGACGGCCATCGGGATGGTATTTCACTGGGGGAAGCTTCATTTTGGGAAATCCCTGCTTTTGCGGCAGGAAAAACTTCTGCTGCTGTTTCTGGGGGTTGTGTGGCTTTCGGTATGGATCGGGCCGGACACGATAGAACGATATACGATTGTGGATCACCCCTCGGTTAAGATGATTAAAATTGTCATCATAACGCTGATGATGACTCATATTATTGCGAATCTTAAACATCTGGATCTGGTTTTCTGGGTTTTGGTTGTTGGTGCGGTTATTCTTGGCTGGCAGGCCTATACGACTCCCCGTTCCGCCTTTGCATCGGGGCGGTTAAATAATGTGGGGGGTCCGGACTTTGCCGAATCCAATTTTTTGGCGGCGTATCTTTCTGCCTTGTTGCCTGTCGTGGCGGTCCAGTTTTTACGAAGCGGCTGGCCGGGGAAATTGCTGTCGCTGGTGACGGGGGTATTGGTGGTCAATACCATTGTTCTGACCCGCAGCCGGGGAGCGGTAGTCGGCATTACGGCCGGTGTGATTGTTGCCATGTTTTCCGCGCCGAAAAAGTATCGCGGTATTATTGGCCTGGGTTTGGTTGTTTTTGCGGCGGGAGGATATTATCTGACGGATCCGCAATTTCGGGAACGCACCGCCACCATTACCCGCAGTGAAGAGCAGCGGGATAGCTCTGCCCAGAGCCGGATTGAGTTAAGTAAGGCATCCTGGCGGATCCTAGTCGATCATCCGCTGGGAATCGGGGCGGGCAACTTTTACCAGACGATCGGCCGGTACAATGAGAATTTAGCCGGTAAGGACGCTCATAATACCTATTTGCGCTGCGGAACGGAATTGGGCCTGCAAGGCATCCTTTTGTTTGGTTTTATCATTTTTCATGTTTTCTGGCAGCTCCGGAGAGATATCAAACGGATCCGGAATCTTCCGGCCGGTCCCGTTCACGATAGTCTGGTTCTGCTGGGTTTTTCGCTGACCATCAGCGTTGTGATTCTGTTGGGATGCTGTTTAACGGTATCTTTGCTGTACGTGGAGTTTACCTGGTGGTTGTTGTGTCTGCCGATCTGTCTGACACGGGTGATTGACAATCTGGAAGCGGAATTGCCTGCCGAACCGGTTGCGGCTGGCAACCCTGCCAAAAAACCTTTTGAGCCAAAACATGAACCAGTTTAACCGTCAGCCCAGAAACACGGCCGTCCGGCGCATCGCCATGGTCATTACCGAGCTGCGTCTGGGCGGTGCGGAGCGGATTGTCGTCCATCTGGCCCGTTCGTTTGCGGAACAGGGAGCTGTTGTTCAGGTTGTCTGCCTGCAGGAGAAAGGATATCTGGCCCGGGAACTGGAAGATACCTCCGTCGGGGTAACCGCCCTGCACAGCCATCGGGGCTATGATGTGCCTGCTTTGTGCCGGCTGGCCGCCCTCTTTCGCGATTTCCGACCTTCGGTGGTAAATGTCCATGATTATGCCTCGCTTCCGTATGCAGCCCTGGCCCAGGGGATTTTTCCTTGCTGTCCGCTGGTCTTTTCCGCGCATGGACTTTTGTATGAGGGATTTGAAAGGCTTCGGCTTCGTTATCGCCTCAGTCGCCGGCGGCTGGCGGCTCTAACGGCGGTTTCCGACCAGGTGGCGCAGCGCCATCGGCAGCATCTGGGCTGGAAGGGTCTGGTCGAGATTATTCCCAACGGAGTGCCGGAGCATACTCGCTGCCCGCAGGCGAGAAATCGCATTCGCAGCGAATGGAATATTCCCGCTGGGACGTTTGTTTTTCTGGCGGCGGGGAATGCCCGGCCGGAAAAGGCCTTCGAAGATCTGCTGGAGGCCGCGGCTCTGCTGGCAGGAAGCGGCGACAATCCTCCTTTTGAGGTATGGATTGCCGGCTATCTGTCGGAAACGGCATATTGCCGGGAACTGCTGGCCTTGCAGGATCGCTTGCAGTTGAAAAATCGGGTACGGTTTCTGGGTGCCCGTGACGATATGGTTTCCCTGTATTCCGCGGCCGATGGATTTGTTCTTTCCAGCCGCAGCGAGGGTTTGCCTCTGGTTTTGCTGGAGGCGATGATGGCGGGTCTGCCCCTAATTGCCACGCGGGTGGGCGGGATTCCGGCGGCGGTGAAAGAGGGGGTGGGGCTGCTGGTGGACCCGGCCGCGCCGCAGCAGCTTTCGGAGGCCATGCAAACGGTATTGACCAACAGGCCGCTGCGTACGGCGATGGGGGAAAAGGCGGCGGAGTATTCGCGGGCCAACTACAGTCTGGAGCGGATGGCTGGGAATTATCTGCGATTTTTTGAAAGCATCACAGGCCAAAAGCCACGAAGCAGGATGGGGCAATAAGTTGAAAGTATTATCTTTTTCCTATTGTTTTCCGAATGCGGTTCAACCGGCCTGGGGGATGTTCGTGAAGCAGCGGCTGGCGGCCATGTCGCAGATTATGGATCTGCAGGTGGTCTCTCCCATTCCTTATTTTCCCCTGCTGGCGCCGCTTCGCCGCCTTGCGGCCGTCAGATCGGAACGGCTGGACGGTCTGACGGTACACCGGCCCCGGTTTTTTTACATTCCCGGCGTTTTGAAATCCTGGGATGGCCGGTGGTACGCCCGGGGGCTGAACGGCTGGCTGAGAAATCTGATTCGGTATTTTCAACCGGACCTGCTCGATGCCCATTTTATCTGGCCCGACGGGGTGGGAGTTTCCCGGCTGGCCCGGTCGCTGGGTCTGCCGTATGTGATTACCCAGCGCGGGAAAATTTATCCGTGTCTGGAAGTGGTCTCCCAGCGGCGTCAGTGTGCCGAGGCTCTGCAAAACGCCGCCGCGGTAATCAATGTTTCGGGGGAGCTGGCGGATATTGCCCGCCGACTGGGCGCTCCTGCTGAGCGGATTCATGTGATTCCCAATGGTGTGGATACCGTCCGGTTTCGGCCGCGCGATAAAAAAACCTGCCGTTTGCAGCTTGGTCTGCCGGAGGATGGGCGGCTAATCGTGACCGTGGCCCATCTGGGGCCTCGCAAAGGCCACTGGGAAACGGTGCGGGCCTTGTCCCGGTTGAGCGGGGATGTTCGCCTGGTTATCGTCGGGGGGGATATGCAGGGCGGCAAAAACGAACGGGCGCTGCGAAATTATATCGACGGACTCCATCTGACGGATCGGGTTTTTTTGCCCGGCGCTCAGCCGTATGACAAAATCCCGCTTTATTTCAACGCCGCTGATGTCAGCGTCCTGGTGTCGTATCGCGAGGGCTGTCCCAATGTCGTATTGGAAAGTCTGGCCAGCGGCACACCGGTGGTCGCCAGCCGCGTCGGGGCGGTTCCGGATATCCTGCCGGTGCCTGAAAACGGACGAATCGTTCCCCCCTGCGATGCCGAGGCGCTCACCGAAGCCCTGCAGGAGGTTCTTGAGGCCCAATGGCTGCCGGAAAAAATCGTGCATTGCCCTGCCATTCAATCCTGGGACCGTGTGGCCCGGGAAGTAGAGAAAATCTTTGTCCGTGTCTTGAATCCTTCTTCTTCAGCCGGAAAATAACATGAAATTACTCAAAGCACCTAAGCCTTCTTCCAAGCCGAAAAGCCATAAGGTTCTGGCGATTTGCGGGGATACCCAGGTGGGTTTGTGGATGATCCGGGACCTGGGCGCCAACGGGCTGGAACCCTTTTGCGTGTGCCGCAGTCCGGAAGGGCTGGCGGCTCACAGCCGCTTTGCCGCCGGGGCGTGGATGGCGGAACACGGCCCCTCGAAGAAAGAATTTATCCTGGAAATTCAGCAGTTGGCTCAGGAGCTGCAGGTTGGTTCCATCATGACCATCTCCGAAGGATATCACAATGCCCTGATTTCGGCCCGGGATTTTTTCGAGCCGGACATCCATCTTTTTTCTCCGGACCGCGGCTCGTTCGACAAAGCCACCGATAAGGATTTTATGCACTCGCTGTGCGTGCAGCTTGGGATCCCGGTTGCCCGGGGGACCACGCTGGATAAACTCATGGCGGGTGAGGGGGAATCATTGAGGTTTCCGCTGGTTTTGCGGACGTCCCGCCAGAATGACCAGACCACGCAGTGGGCGCCCTGGAAGGCCGCCTATGCCCTGGATCAGGGACAATTGCAGCAATTGCATCAGTCAGTCCGGCATATTGCCCGCAACGTTCTCGTTCAGGAATATCACCCCGGCGTGGAAGACCATGTGCAGATTCTCATGCACGAGGGCCGGGCCTTTATGGCCGGCGAATATATCGGGGAGCATCATATGCCGCTGGCCGGGGGTGTCACGGTGCAGCGGGTTTCCTGCCGGCATGAAGGCCTGATCGCCGATGCGGTCAAACTGCTGCAGGCGATTTCCTGGCAGGGTGTGGCCGGCGTTCAGTTTCATTATGACCCCCAAACCAACCGGTATATCTTTCTCGAGATCAATCCCCGTTTCATCGGCGGCCTGCCAACCGTCATCCTGGCCGGCTTCCACGCCCCGTTCCTGCTGTGGCAGAGCCATTTTGAGCCGGGGAAAATGAAATCCGCCGCCTATCGGCTGGGTGTGAGAACCAGAATCCTGGGCGGAGATGCCAACTGGATGCTGGGCATGCTTCGCGGCGACCCACTGCCCCCCGGCCAGAAGCATCTGGGCAAGCTGGCGGCCGCCGGAGAGTTTTTGTGGAACTGCGGCCCCTGGACTCATGATGATTGTTTTCTCCTGCGCGATCCGAAGCCGTTCTGGATCGATTGCCGGAACATGACCCGGAAACTGCGCGCCAAGCAGTATGATATTGTGGGAAATCCGGAAACACAGGGAAATACCTGATATGAAACCCGGCGTATTTATAACCTTTGATGTGGAATGCAGCATGGGGGGCGCCTGGAACGACCCGGCACTGAAACCCGTCCCGCCTTCCCGCGGGATGATGGGGCAATACGGCAGCCAGAGTTTCGGTCTGCCTCTGATTGTGGATATTCTGAAACAGCATGGGCTTTCCGCCACCTTTTTTGTCGAGCCTTTTAACGATGAACTAGGCCATCCCGGCCAGACCGAACCGGTCTGCCGGTACCTTCTGGACCGCGGCCAGGATGTGCAGCTTCATATTCACCCGAACCATAAGCATTACGGCCTGTTCAAAGCCTCTCAGCCCCACCCGCGAACGGATAACCTGGCGGATCTTCCGCCGGAGCAGCAGCGGGCTTTGCTGGCGGAAGGGGCGCAGCGGCTCCAAAGCTACACCGGCGCCTATCCCGCGGCCTTTCGGGCCGGGAATATGGCGGCTTCCGAAGAAACCCTGCGCCAGCTTGAAGCGTTGGGCATCTACCTGGACAGCAGTTATTCTTTCCCGTTTCTCGGCGGACAGTGCCTGTTTACGGATACCACCGCCTATAACGGGTCCAAATGGTACGGCAAAGTCCTTGAATTGGCCTTGTCCGGTTTTTATCAGCCCCGGCTGCCGGGCCTGAAGCCGGCCAAGCCGTTTGACCTGATGGGGATTTCTTTTCCGGAGTGCCGGGACGCCATTATCAAGACGGCGGCCGCCGGGGCGGATTCGGTCCTGATTCTTCACAGCTTCAGCCTTTTCAAGGTACGCAACAAACAATATGAGGGAGGACGGCTTAACCGGATTGTCACCCATCGATTTCGACGCCTTTGCCGGTGGCTGGCCGAGTATCCGCAGGAGTATCCGGTTTATACCTTTTCTGATTTGGCGGGCGCCCTGGCGGCAGGACAATACACCGCTAAAAGCGTAACACCCTGCCGGCTGGCCAGTCCCCGGGCTATTGTGCGCAAGGCGGTACAGGCCCTCAATAATTTATACTGGATTTAAGGTATGCAATGGATTGAATAGTGAAAATTGGAGATTATCGTATGCTGCCCGGCATAGCCAGATTTATTTTTAACATGCAGGAATGGTGTCTCGGCCGAAACAGTTTTTCTATCCTGCGGCAATTGCGTTCCAGCGAGCGGTGGCCGCGGGAGCGGCTGGACCAGCTCCGGCTGGAACGCTTGCAGCGTATGGTTCATCTGGCCTATGCGCATACTCCCTATTGGCGGGAACTGATGGAGCAGCATAAAATCCGCCCGGAGGAGATTCGTTCGTTCTCGGATCTGCAGCGGTTTCCCCTGTTGGAAAAATCTACCCTGCGCAGATGCCGGGAAGAGATGGTATGGCGGGAGGAGGGAAAGCGCGTGCAGTTGATCCGGACCAGCGGTTCGACCAACGAAGCCCTGCAATTTTACACCTCTTCCACCCGGGAAGCCCACATCAATGCCGCGCGGATGCGCGGGCACGAGTGGATCGGAATCCGGCGCGGCCAGCGGGAAATGTACTTTTGGGGGTCGCCGGTGGAGCTGAGCAAGCAGGACCGTATCAAACGTTTCCGGGACTGGTTGATTAACGACGGCCTGACCAACGGTTTTGAAATCACTCCAGAACGGGTGGCCCGCTATTTCGGATACTGGAAACAATGGCGGCCCCGTTGTATCTTCGGCTATCCCAGCAGCTTTGTCCTGATGGTTCATATGGCAGAGGCCCAGCATCTTCCCCTGACGGAGCTGAAAGAAAGGCACGGCCTGAAGGCCATCTGCACCACCTCGGAAATGCTGACCGACGTGGACCGCAAAATCATTACCGAGGCTTTTGGAGTTCCTGTGTATGATTCCTATGGTTTGCGCGAAGCCGGCCTGATCGGCCACGAATGCCAGTACTTTACCATGCACTGCATGGACGAACAGCTTATCCTGGAAACCATCGATCCGCAGACCCTCCAGCCCACCGGCGGTCCGGGCGAACTGGTGGTGACAAACATCATGGGACCGGCCATGCCCATTCTCCGCTACCGCACGGGGGATATGGTCGAATTGTCCCATACTCCCTGTCCCTGCGGCCGGAGCCTCTCCCGCATCCGGATCAGCGGCGGGCGGATCGCTGACTTCATCCTTACCGACCAGGGCAAATGGGTGGTCGGCTACTCGTTCATTTATATCTGCCGCTCCGTCAAGGGCATCATTAAATTCCAGGTCCGCCAGGACCGGATAGGGGAAATCCGTATTCTGCTGGTAACCGATGCCAATTTCCCGCCAGACGGTATCGCTCAGGTGGCCCGCGCGGCCCGCGCCCGGCTGGCCAGCACCGATACCATCCTGGTCCAGCAGGTGGATGACATCCCGCCGGCTCCTTCCGGAAAATACCGCCCGGTCATCAGCGCTGTGACCCAGCAGCTCATGGAACGCGGCCAGTTTAAGCCCGATTCGTAATTATCCCGTCGTTTCGACTACCAGCCGAACCGTCAGGGAGGGCCAGTCATAGCTGCAAGCGGCGGAGGGCGGCATCTCCTTGCCGTCTATCTCCAGCTTTTGCATCCCCTGCCAAAATTCCGGCGGCTGTTTTTCCAGAAACTCCTGCCATTCATTCCCTTTGAGAACAATCCCTTTTCGGAGTAAAACCGGTCCCAGTTTGTCCGCCACCAGATTGAACAGCTTCAACTGGATCCAGCCGGTTTTGATTTCTCCCTCCTGCTGCGTTTTCCGGTAGCTGATCTCCCGGCGAAACGAGACGATGGGACTACCCCGGCGCATCGAGATACCCGCCAGACCCGGCAGGGACCCGCTCAGGGCGACGTGACTGCCGTCCCGGACGATGGCGGTGTCCAGATCATCTACCGGATGACCGTCCAGAAAGACCGCCCGGATTTCCTCTTCCAGAAACCGTTCCGCAATTCCCAGTCCCTGGCAGCATACCTCACGCAGCGACCGGCCGGTTACGACCTGGCAACCAAAGCCCCGGCACAGAATTCCCTGGAAATTCGGAAGGTATCCGCGGCCAAAGAGCATCCGAACCAAAATCTGGTTTTCCATATCATTGGGTGTGCCTGAGCCTTGGTTGCCGGCGTTCTAATTCAACTCCCGCAATTCCTTCTCCAGGGGCGATGGTTCGGGGATAGAAGTCGGTTCGGGAGTTTCTTCCTGATACATATTCCTGCCCAGCTTCTCGGCCAGGCCCGGATAATAGGGATCAATCTCGAAGGCCCGCGACAGCGCCTTCATCGTCTGTTCCACATCCCCTTTTTCGGCAAAATAGTCCGCCAGTGTCAAAGAAGGAGTGGGATCTTTGAGGTTTTTCTCCTGGGCATAGTGCAGCGTGGTTATGTAATGCATGTCCATGCCCTTATCCCGAAAATTATTCGCGATCCGCACATATTCGCCCATCAGCATATCTTTATGGGCCAGAAACGCCTTGGTGGCCCGCAGGGATTCTTCTTCGCGCTGGTCCTCGTGCAGGGTATCGATATATGCCATTTGTGCGGTTTCAATGGAAGGTGCGAAGCGAACCGCCAGACCGTATTCATAAATCGCCCGGTCGATCCGGCCCGTCGCCTGATAGCAGCGGCCCAGCCAGTAGCGGGTGGCCGGATTTTCATGGTCATTGTCCAGGCTCTTCTTCAAGAGTTCTTCCGCCTTTTCATACTCCCCGTATTCCATATACACCTGTGCCCGCTGGTTCAGGCGTACCGAATCAATCGTACAGCCGGCGGCCAGCACCAGCAGCAAACCCGCCAATATTCCTGCACCTGTGACGAATGCCTTCATAATCTATCTCCGCTACAGAATTTTTATCAGAGACCATGTACCAGAAAAAAGACACCAGCGTCCAAAGCTCTTCGGCCCCTTGTTATCGGGAAGCCAGAGTGAGTTTTTGGATGACGAAATCGACTTTTGGCGGTTCCGTCAAAAAAGGGTGAGAGACGGGATTCGAACCCGCGGCCCCCAGGACCACAACCTGGTGCTCTATCCAGCTGAGCTACTCCCACCATAACTATTTAATTTATATATAATTATCTCTGGTTTTTCCTTTTTCAATTCTCCAGAGGTTTCCCAGTGTAACCGGAAAAAAACTTTTGTCAACCGGCTGAAATCTCATTTCCCGCAATAATCAATGATTCGTGCCAGCTCGCTTCGCAGCTCCTTCCGCGGCACAATCATATCCACAAAGCCATGCTCCAGCAGGAATTCCGCTTTCTGGAAACCTTCCGGCAGTTCCACCTTGATGGTATGCCAGATGGTCCGGGGGCCGGCAAAGCC
>JAKJEP010000150.1 GCA_022705365.1 Planctomycetota bacterium
ATCCGGTACAAGCGAATTTCCACTTTGCGGGATTCCGCCAGGGAGCGGGCCCGTTCGTCGGCAATCACCTGGAATCCGATAATGATGGCGTTGGAGGCTTCTGCCAGCAGAACGTCGCTTTCCGATATCCCCCCCACCGCCGCATGCAGAATTCGGACCCCTACTTCGGCCGTGTTCATTTCCAGAATCGATTTGGCCAGCACATCCACGGAACCCTGCACATCCGCCTTGACAATCACATTCAATTCTTTAAGTTCACCCGCCTTGATTTCGCTGAAGAGATTTTCCAGGGTGATCTGGCGATGTTGTGCCAGCAGTTTTTCCCGTTTCTGGGCACGCTGCTCCTGGGCAATATCCTTGGCTTTGGAAATATCTTCGAGCACATAAAACGGATCGCCCGCCAGAGGAATTTCATTCAAGCCGGATACTTCCACCGGCGTGGCAGGGCCGGCTTCTTTGACGACTTTGCCCCCGGCCAGAACCATCTTGCGAATCTTTCCGTAGGAAGACCCGCTGACGATAATGTCGCCCTTTTGCAGCGTCCCGTTTTTGATCAAAAGCCGGGCCAGAACACCTTCTCCCGTGGTCATTTCCGATTCGATGATCCACCCGATAGCCGGGCCTTTGGTCCGGGCTTTCAATTGCCGCAGTTCCGCGATATAATCCAGATATTCAATTAACTCGCTGATGCCTTCGCCGGTAGCGGCGCTGGTCCGAACCACTTCCGTATCCCCGCCCCATTGGGTAGCAATCAGGCCTTTATCCGCCAACTGCCCCAGAATTTTATTCTCGTCCGTATTGGGCAGATCGATTTTATTCAAAGCCACCACAATAGGAACTCCCGCCGCTTTTACATGGTTAATGGCTTCTTCGGTTTGGGGCATCACTCCATCATCGGCGGCCACCACCAGTACCGCGATATCGGTCATATTTGCCCCCCGTGCCCGCATTTCGGTAAAGGCTTTGTGGCCCGGGGTATCCAGAAAGGTAACCCGGCGCTGGCCATCATCATACAGGTACGAGCCGATGTGCTGGGTAATACCGCCGGCCTCTCCGGTTACCACGCTGGTACGCCGAATCCGGTCCAGCAGGGAGGTCTTGCCGTGATCCACATGGCCCAAAAAGGCTACCACCGGAGGACGGGGGGACAATTCCTCCGCCGGTACTTCTTTTTCATATTCCTTCTGGATGGTTTCCAGCATTGAGGATTTCTTTTCTACCGTAAGCTCTATCCCGAATTCCATGGCCAGCATCTCTGCGTTTTCCGCCGTAAGGACCTGATTGATCGTTGCCAACTGGCCGGCGGCCATCATTTTGGCCATAATTTCGCTGGCGCGGACGCCGATGGTGCTGGACAGATCTTTAATGGTGATGGGTTCTTTGATTGAAGCTTTTTCAATATGCCGGGGGGGAGCCGTAAAGGAACCTGTTCCTGCGGCGCCCTTATCTTCGGAAGCCATTTTTCGCTCTTTGCCGCGAAGTTTTGTTCCTGATGCCTGAGCCAACCGTTCCTGTCTTTCGAGCAAATCCCGGTCTCGCCATTCCTGAGAAACGACAGTCGTTTCATCGCCCAGATCGAGACCTCTTCGGCCGCGGCGCTTCGATACCCGCAGCCGGTCCTGTTTGACGGCTTCTGTTTCCTGATCATCGATATGCCGACGCCGGCTCTTTTTCGATTTACTATCGGTTCCGGGACCGACCGAGAGAGGAATCTCCTTGTTCAGATCCAGTTTAGGTCCCGCACCGCGGCCGGTTTTGGGGCTGGGAGGTTTGGGCAGTATATCCGCTCGCTCCACCCGAATTACCTGGGGTCCCTGCAGAGTGGCCGGTTTGGGGATAAAAGGTTTGGGCGGCGGTGCTGGAGCCACCGGCTTGCTGAGGGATATCGTTCGGATCACGCGCGGAGCATCGGGGATTTCTTTGATTTCCGGAGCAGCCGGACTGGGAGGAATCGGAACTTCTTCCGGTTTTTCCGCGGGCAATTCGGCAGAAGCCAGCCCTTCCGTCTCTGCTTCTGCCGCCGCAATTTCTTTGGGGCTTTTCCGCTTATGGACCGGTTCCTTTTTCGCTTTTACCTCTAGGACATCTACAGGAGCTGCTTCCGGCTGCGATAGCGACACCGGCTCCGCCGGCGGTTCTGCCGGAGGTGCTTCCTCCGTTGTTTCCAGCACGGCGGCCATTTCCACTTGCGGCAGATCTTCCTCCGCAGGTCTCTCCTCTTCCTTCTTCTTGCGTGAACGGGACTTTTTCGCCGTAACTTTACTTAAATCCACCCGTTCGGTGGTTTCTACGGTCGTAGAATGCTCCCCTTCACTGAACCATTCGCGTATCGTGGCTTCCAGACCCACTGAGACGGTACTCATATGATTCTTCACATCCAGGCCTTCCGCCTGGCATTTTTCCACAATGGAAGTGCTTTTTACATTTAGTTCTTTTGCTAATTGAAAGACTCTTGTTGCCACGTACGCAACCTCCTGTAACTTTAGGAAGCCTTGTCTTTTTCCAATCTATTTAAATTTTGATCCGGCTGGCCTGATTCAGAGGGAGAGGAATTTTTTTCACCGGTTTGTCCCCGGCTACGGGTATCTTGCAGCTCACGGGCCAATACCGCCTGGGCGGCGGTAGCCTTTGCTTTGGTAGCAGCCAGACGACGGGCCTCCGCACTGGCTTTGGTGACAATTTTCTTTGCTAAATCCGGATTTAATTTCAAAGATTCAATCAAAGGCTGTGGGCCTACCTCTTCCAAGTCCAGCAACGACACAATTCCCAGAGCCAGGATTTTATCTATTGTTGTATCATCCACACCTTCGATATTTCGCAAAGTCTGAATCAGTGCTTCCATACTTTCGGAATATTCATGCGGAGTCAGAATATCGATATCCCAACCGGTTAAACGGGCCGCCAGGCGGACATTTTGGCCCCGTTTACCGATGGCCAGTGATAATTGATCGTCAGAAACTACTACGGTTGCTCGATTTAACTCAAAACACAGGGCCATTTCCCGGATTTCCGCGGGCCGCAGGGCATTGCTGATCAATATTTGAGAGGACTCATTCCAGCGAACAATGTCAATTTTCTCGCCGCCCAGCTCATCGACAATGTTTTTAATCCGGCTGCCTCGTACCCCTACACAGGCACCCACCGCATCCACTTTCGAATCCACGCTGGTAACGGCTACTTTTGTACGGTATCCCGCTTCACGCGAAAGTGCCCGGATTTCCACAACCCGTTCGGTTACTTCCGGAACTTCCTGCTCAAAGAGCCGACGTACAAAATCCGGATGCGTGCGTGATAAAATAATACGGACCTGATGGGGAACTTCCTTCACCTCAATAATCAAACACCGAATTCGTTCCCCCGGATGATGTGATTCGCCTGGAATCTGCTCACTGCGGGGGAGAATAGCCTCGGTCCGGCCTATATTTACAATAATAGCCCCTCCCTCGAAGCGGGCTACCACTCCGGAGGAGATTTCGCCCACCCGTTCCTGAAACTCAGTATAGATACTGCCGCGTTCATCTTCACGTAACTTCTGAATCATCACCTGTTTAGCAGTTTGAGCCGGGATACGCCCCAATTTTTTGATATCAATCTTCTCTCCGGAAACATAGGCTTCAATATCTCCTGTTTCGCGATTAATTTTCACTTCGACGGTTTCGGTTGTAGCAAAATGTTTTTTTGCTGCCGAAGCCATCGCCGCCTCCAGATCGCAGAGAATACTCTCCTTTTCGATGTTTTTATCGCGAGAGATCCCATCTACTATTCGCATTAATTCAGGATTCATTGAACTATATCCTATTTAAAAACAAACATTTACAACAATAAAAACAAAAAAGCGGGAACTTGCAACGGTATCCCACTTTTTTAAACTCCGATTCGGACGGTTCTTCTGGTTTTGGACCCATCTACGGGCCCCACCGGATAAACGGGTATAAATACCCTTTTCCCGGCTGCCAGAACGGTCTGCTTCGTGGGATGCCACGGACAATTTTTTGGCCGTGGAGAAACAACACTTGCCCCGTACGCACGGGACTAAGCCTTAACACCGTTGTCATTCCTTACAAAAGCCATTTTTCCTCTAGGCGTAAATATCTAATAATAAGCAGTTTATAGCAAAAACTACCTGTTTGTACCAAGCCGAAACGGCCTATATTAAATCAAAATAATGGGCCTTTTTCCAGGCCCTGTTCCTTATTAATCGGATTCTTTTCTCTTGCTGTAACGTCTAAAAGCCAAATTATAGGTTAGTTTTTTTTCTTGTCAATCACAAATTAATATGGTCTTTATATAGCAAAATCCTTAAATCCTTTATGGAAAAAAGAGAATTTTATTGACGATCAGATGGAAACATGGGATAGTAGCGTCCATGTTGGCCCTCCGATGTTAGTTAGCTTAACCAACCAAAAGGCGGTTAACGCTGGTACCTGAGTTTTGTTCCCGATAGGAGTGGATTATGCCTGCTAGAGCTGGTTCAGATACAAGTAGTTCAATGGTATATGCCCTGGTGGCCTTTATCGTATTATTCCTGGCCGCGGCGGTTTTTTCGGTCACTATGTATATGAAAAACGAGCAGTATCTCAACGAAGCCAATGCGGCTGCCGACCGTCTTGCCGCCCTGGCTACGGACTCCCAGTACAATACGGTGAAAAGCCTGTCCGAACCTCGGGCCGGTCGAACCGCCCTGGGGCAAATCATGGATGATATTACCGCTTTGGCCCAATTAATCGCCGGGGAGGAACTGGGTAAGATTTCCGCCGTGGATGCCCGAGACCGGGTGACCCGCATGATGGATCCGATGTGGCCCGATATCCAGAATGCCCTGGTCGGCATGGAAACAGAGGAAGAAACGATCGCAGAAGTTAGCGCCTCGCTCGGACTGAAAAAAATTCTGGAAATGATGATAGCCCAGATTAATGCCGGAAAAGAGGGTATCAAAGACCTTTCCGATCAGATGACCAATCTGCTGCAATCCCATCAGCAGCAGATCGAAGAACGGGAGAAAAGAATCGGAGCACTGGAAGGGGAGCTGCAAAAGGCTTCGGTGGTAACAAAGACCGGAGAGACAAATTATCAGCAGCTCAAAAAGAAAATGACCGAAGACTATGAAAAAGTTATTGAAAATCTTAAATCCCAGGATAATGAAGCCCAGGGTCAGATAAAAACGACCCGCGAAGAAAATGATAAGCTCAAAAATGAAATCACCGAATTCCAGAAAGAGGTGAAAAATCTCAAGGACCGCCTGCAAAAGCTATCTCCCCAGCCGGAGACAGAAATGGCAGCCCTGGAACCGGACGGATATGTCGTTTCTGTGGTTCCGCGGGAAGAGCTGGCCTATATCAATCTGGCCAAAAACGATCATATCTACCGGGGTCTGACGTTCAGTGTTTATGATAAATACCAGACCATACCGAAAACCGGGCAGGGGAAAGCCACTCTGGAGGTGATTGAAATCATGGATACCATCTCCAAATGCCGCATCACCGATTCGGACGCCACCAATCCCATTCGGGAAGGAGACATTATTGCCAATCTGGTCTGGAGTAGGGATAAAAAATATTTGTTTTGCGTTGCCGGCGATTTCGATTTCAATGGGGATGGTAAAATGGACACGGATGGACGGGACCGGATCCAGAAGCTGATCGAATCCTGGGGAGGAAAGGTGACATATACTCTGACGGTAGATACGGATTTCCTGGTTTTGGGCCAGACGCCGCTGCTGCCGGAGCGGTCTGCGGAAGAAGATGGCCTGGACAACACCAAAGAATACCAGGATCAGAAAAAGGCCTTGGAAAGCTATATGGAAGTCCGTGAAGATGCTGTTGCCCTGGGTGTTCCCACCTTTAACCTGAGCCGGTTTTTATATTTTATCGGCTATTATCAGCAGGCAAAAGGCATTCAATAATCCCGAACATCCCGTTCCTGCCGGCCGCTGGAAATCAGCATGGTTTTGCAGCAAAAAAAATATTTTTTTGCCTTTTCTTTTGCTGCAGGATGGGATATACTATTGGGGAAGGGTGAGTTTCATAATAAAATTCACAACGACTCTTTCTCCTCCTTTTTGGAAGCAGGGTGACCCCTCCCACTCTGCTTCTTTTTTTATGGCTGAATCCAGTGATCGAAGATCTCCAGCGGGCAGCCGGAACATTTGGGAGTGGGCTTGCAGTGGGCTTTGCCAACCTGAACGAACAGGGCGTGGATTTCGTTGTACAAAACCACATCCTCCGGCAGGTTCCGCTGGCAATAATCTTTAAATTCCTCATAATCGTTTTCCCCGTCCAGACAGCCGTGCCGCACCAGAATCCGGCAGGTATAGGTATCGATTACAAAGGTCGGTTTCTCCAGGGCATACAGGATAATGGAGTCTGCCGTTTCCCGGCCGATACCGTTCAGGGACAAAAGTTCCTCCCGCAGCCGGTCAACGGACAATTTTCCCAGCGCCGCCATCGAACCGTCATATTCCTGGCAAAACCATTGAATCAGATTTTTCAAGCGTTTGGCCTTGATATTAAAATAACCGGCAGGCCGTATCAATTCCGCCAGCCGGGCCGGGTCCAGACGCTGTAATTTCCACGGGTCCAGAGCATTCGCCGCTTTGAGATTCCGAATGGCTTTCTCCACATTGGTCCAGTTGGTATTCTGGGTCAGCACGGCGCCAATCATCACTTCCAGGGGGGATTCGCCCGGCCACCAGTGCTGCGGGCCGTATTGTTTGAGCATCGTATGATAGAAATCCATCAGAATCGAATTTGAACCTGCCATCCGTAGAAACACCTCGTCGTAATTCAGGGTCTTGCCAAATCGTTTTATTCATGGTAGCTTAGATGCCGCCTGGTGGCAAGAAGTTTGTAAAGCGATTGTTATATGGATGTTGTCTTCGACAAAGGGAAACGACTTGGCAGCAAATGGTAAGACCAATGCGTCGAAAGCGCTGTTGAATTTTGGGTCGGGATCTTATCTGGAATCGACCGGTCGGCCGCTTTATGCCCTCTTTTTTCTCCTGCCGCTGGTGGTGGTATATGAACTGGGTACCATTCTGGTCAATACGGATTACATTTTTCACACCCAGTCCCGGGTAGCGGCCTTTACCTGGCTGATGGGGCTGGCCGAATGGATCGGGATGCACCGCAGCCTGGCCTGGGCCTTTCCGGGCTTTGTCGTGATGATTATCCTGCTGTGCTGGCATCTGTCCAGCCGGCATTCCTGGCGAGTACGGATCGTATGGCTGCTCTGGATGCATGTGGAAAGTATTGCTTTATCCCTGCCGTTATTTGCCTTTGGAGCGGTTTTAAACCGAACCTACGTCCAGGCCGTAACCAGAGACCTGGCCTGGCCGCCGATTCTCAGCACGAACGGTTCTACCAACTATCTTGCCAACATCGTAACCAGTATCGGTGCTGGGATTTACGAGGAACTGGTATTCCGCCTGATTTTAATCGGGCTAATTATTGTAATCATGGAAGACCTCCTCAATATCAAGGACCCCACCGCAACCATTGTGGCGGTTCTCTTGTCAGCGGCCCTGTTTGCCGCTCATCATTATGTCGGAATTGAACATGGCCGCATCTCCCGGCTGGCCGCGGAACCGTTTGCTCTGGGCAGTTTTACCTTCCGTACCCTGGCGGGTATCTACTTTGCCATTATCTTCCGCTACCGAGGCTATGGCATCGCGGCCGGCACCCACGCCGCTTACAATATCATCCTGTTTAGTATGAAATCGCTGTGTGCGGCTTAACCCGCATTTCTCACGGACTTTCGATTTTCAGCGGTCTTTTTACCCGCCTTCTTCGTTCTCGTCGCTATCTGTC
>JAKJEP010000151.1 GCA_022705365.1 Planctomycetota bacterium
TTCTTTGAGTCTTTCCAGGTTCTCTGTATCGGTCTTTACTTGGAATTTTACCCGGATGCTCTGGTACCCTTTCCGAATATCCTGGGACAATCCCATAAATCCCTGCAGATCGAGGTCCCCTTCCAGTTGCGACTCCAATTCCTCGATTACGATCCCCCGCAGAGCCGCATGATACACAATACTGGATGTCAGACAACTCGCCAGCGCATGAAGAAGATGTTCCACCGGATTAGGCCCCTGGTCTTGCCCCGCCCCGTAAAAACTTTTTATGACGCTCTGGTTATATCCTCCGCCCAGCCATTTGTTTTGAATGTGAAATTTAGACCGGGCCAGGTCCGGATTCTCCCGGATGGCTTTCACGGTCTCCTGGAGGGTATCCATATTCACGCCATTTACGATTTGGGGGGTATTGGGATTATTCATTTTTCAGTTCCTTCGTAAAAGAGGTCTGTCATTTTTCTATGGACGTAGGGAAATCTTATTTGGGTTTTTGTTGCTGGAGGGCTTGACCCATTTTTTGCCCCAGGGTCCGGCATCTTTCCAAATCAGGACTGTCCGGCTGCCACTTGGCTCGTACGCTCTCCGCCGCCAGCGGAATCCCTGCCTGTTGAAAATACCCTTCGATATGAGCAACCGCTTCTCCACTCCAGCCATAGGAACCAAAAGCCGCGCCGATCTTATTTTTAAATCGCAAGCCCCGGCAGTCTTCCAGAATCGGGGTAATAGTAGGAAGTAGCCCGTTGTTCAGCGTGGAGGATCCGATGATGACCGCTCCGGATTGGAAGATTTCCGCAATCACATCGTTCCGGTCCGCCTGTGCCATGTCAAATATTTTATGCTCTACTCCCTCTGCCGCCAATCCTGCCCCGATGGCCTGCGCCATTTTTCGGGTGGCCTGCCACATGGTATCATACAAAATAACCGCACGCGGCAGCGGTTCCTGCAAAGCCCACGTACGATACTTCTGCACAATTTGCAGCGGATTTTCCCGCCAGATAACTCCATGACTCGGTGCGATCATGGCTACCGGCAGGTTCAGTTTTAAAATCTCATCAATTTTTTTTATAACCTGCTCACTGTAGGGTGTCAATATATTGGCGTAGTATTTCAAGGCCTCCTCATAGAGTTCTTCCTGATTCACTTGATCGTTGAAGCGAAAGGCTGTGGCATAATGCTGCCCAAAGGCGTCATTGGGCATGAGGATGTGATCTTCCGTCAAATAGGTGAACATACTGTCCGGCCAGTGGAGCATGGGCGCTTCCACAAACATCAATTCCCGCCGCCCCAGCCGGATCTTGTCTCCCGTACCCACCGTTTGCCATTTCCATGGCTGATGATAATGGCCGGGAATGCTTTTGGCCCCCTGTTTCGATACCACCACCGTCGCCTGCGGGCATAGTTGCAGGATGGCTGGCAAAGCCCCTGAATGGTCCGGCTCCGCATGATTGGCAATCACATAATCGATTTGGGTGGGATCCGTCACTGCCCGTATGTTTTCCACCAACTCCTCCGAAAAGGGACTCCCTACGGTATCCACCAGCGCTGTCTGCTCATCCACAATCAGATAGGCATTGTAGGTGGTGCCCCGATGGGTGGACAGCCCAAACCCGTGAAAATGCCGAACCCCCCAGTCAACCACTCCCACCCAATACACATCCTTTGTTAAAGAAACCACTATTTTCTGTCTTTCTGAATATCCGCTCGGTTGATTTCTTACTGACTGCTTACGGCAGAATCAACCCGCGCTCGGGACGGGTGAAATTGTGACACCAGGAACAATCAAAATTCTTATCATCTACATGTTTATCATGTTCGGTACTAAAACCTCTTGGACTCTTGAAATTATGGCATTGAATGCATACCTGTTGAATGGTCCCTTTGAGTTGGTATCCCAGCGTTCCTTGTAAATCCAATCGGGTAGGGCCGCCCAGTAAAGAAGCATGGCATTGCCCGCATGCTAAGGCATTAGCTGTGGGTTCTACTCCATGGTTAATCGTTTGAAAGGTATGAACATCTACCATGGTCCAACTGCCGGTTAAACTAGTCTGGTCCATTCCCTCCTGCACCGCCCGGGAAAACTCACCGGTAAAAAAGTAGGTGGAAGTCGAATGCGGAATCAACTGTCCGGTGGCGTCGTGTCGGGCTGAATTGGATATATGTTCCTTCATAGGCATAATCTTGGCTCCGGGAGAATTGACGGATCCGTTCGGAGTCCCCATCTCGTACTGGCCCGTGGCATTCTGTACCGTTAAGGCCAGACCCAGGGCATATACATTGCTGGTCCCGTCATACCATCGGTAGGAAGGAGTAACATTCATGGCCCGGATCTCTTCCGGTTTATATCCGCCCTGACCGCCGAACAATCCCTGCGCCCAGAACGGATGATTCCAGTCCCTGGCCAGCTCCGTTGTCATTTGTTTGGCAAAACGGGGGATATGGCAGCTCTGGCAGGCTACCCGGGCCGTATGCAGGTTTAAGCGATTGCTGTCGTGCGGATTCGTCGTATGACAACCTCCCGAAGTACAGGTCAGCAGTTCCGGATGATCATTGGCCCGCAAGTCCAGCCCCCGCCCCAGCACACGATGGTTCTGGAAGGTATGGCATTGCTGGCAGGTAAAATTCTGGCCGTCCACAGACATGTGAACATCAACATCAACCGGGGGATTTACAGTGTCCGAACCCAGATCTCCCCGCTTGCCGCAATCCGTTCCAGCCGCATAGGCATGACAACGCAGACAGGTTCCACGCGTCGGCTTGTGAACGGTTTGCGCCACCTGGAGGATGTCCAGAGCCATGGCAGCTTCATTCGGTACATATTGAAAATTCCCTTCGGCATCTTCGGCTGGCAGGGTCCAGGTATGGGGCAAACCCTGATAATCGGTCATGGTAAAGGTTTCGAATAAACCTTCCGCCAGCCACTGGGCGGCCAGTTCCGATATATCACTCAGAGTTACGCTTCCGTCATTATCAAGGTCCGTTCCTCCCCCGCATCCGTCCAGTACCGTACAATCCGTGTGCAGCCAATATTGGGACAAACGGGCATAATCCGGAAAATTTACCACAAAATCAGTATTGAAATCCCCCCGCGGGGAGGGAGGCATGGCTTTCCTGGCGTATTGTTCATGATGGCACATCAGGCAATCGATATTATTTAGTTGCTCGAAAGTAACTTCCGGTTTGGGTATGCGCCCGTTCCCGACGTGACAACTCCAGCAGGCCACGCGCCGCGAGGTAACCACCGTGCCGCAATACGTATTAAATCCCAGGTCGCCTTTGCCGGCATTCCCCGCAATATTCGGTACATTGGGAGTCGGCCCCGTCCACTGGTAATGCACCGAACCGTGCATCCCCAGTGCCTGGGCTTCATGGCAGGCCAGGCAGGTCTGCGGCCCCTGATACTCGGTAATGGCAGAATGTTCCGGCACCATCTGCAGCGGCATGATAATTCCCATTCCGTCTGCCTCAGTGGTTTGGTCGGATGGGGAAATAGCGGCTGTTCCCATTTGCACTATCGCGAGAATCCCAGTTAGAACCAAAAATACTTTTGTAATCAATGGTACTGTATTCATGGTCTTCTCCATCTGAATAGTTTACCAAAAACATATCGGAGCCGAAGGATCTTATCTCCTTATGGATCTCCGACATGTTTTTTTTCTTTTTTAACTTCATTTCCAACATTCTAGGCCGGTATCAGACATTGTTCATTGGCCTGGCGAACCTTGTCCAGGGCCTTTTTTTGAATTTGCCGCACCCGTTCCTTCGACAAATCCAGATGTTGTCCGATTTGCTGCAGCGTCATCGGCTGATAGGTATCCTCCGACAGGGAAAATCGCCTCTCCAAAACAAACATCTCTGCCTCCGACAGGTTGGCCAGATTCTGACGCACGATCGTACCAACCGCTTGCGCTTGTTCTCGAAGCTGCTCTTCACGCTGGGCTTCCACATGATTGTCAGTATCAAAAAATAGTTCACCGGAACTGGAAAAACGGCTGCGCCAGCGGTTGTGTTTTTTAGCCAGCCGATATAAACTCTGCAAGATTGCCTGGCAGGCGTAGGTGCTGAATCGATACCCCAGCGAACAATCAAATCGATCCACCGCGCGCAATAACGCCAAACTGCCCTCACTCACACTGTCTTCATATTCAAGATGAAAATATTGGGCCTGTCGCGCCATGGATTTCACCAGCCCCATATTGCTCGTGACGATCCGGTCTTTAATGACACGCTGCCGGTCGTCCCAATCCAACAGCTTCCGAATCTCTTCCTGAAGCCATGTTTGCTTACGCAATAGTCTCTTTCGCAGATTTTCCCGCCGATAACGGCAATAGTTCATCTGCAAAAACAGAATCCGGGTCTGTTCGCTATCCGGAGGAGAATCGGGAGCAATCACAATCGAATGGTTCAGAATCTTGGCCATTTTCGAAGGCCGGGTAAAAAGCTCATCTTTCACATAATAAAGACTGGCGGCCAGAATCCGTCTCAACTGTTCTGCCTGACCGGCAGTCAGCAAACACCCTCTCACTCGTTCTGCCATTTCGTGATTTAACGTATCGCATGTAATCATAAGATTATCCTTACCTATATGGAAATAAGTCTGTCTTGACTGCTCTGCTGTACCCTCGTCACTCTTCAATCGTGATCGCTTCCGTGGGACAATTATCCATCGCCTCCCGGCAGGATTCTTCTGCCGCCGGGGGGACCGGATCTGCTATCACTACCGCTACATTGTCCTGAACCTGGAAAACCTCCGGACAAACTTCTTCACAGAGACCGCAGCCCGTGCATAAATCGCTGTTCACTCGTGCTTTCATCTCAACTCCTTTCTCTGGTTCTTTGTGAATCCTGTGTAATGGATTTTCCAAAACGGCGACATAGGGAATATCCCTATTCTCACTATTCCTTTTGCTTAGGCATCGAAACTTTCTTTAAATCATCATATTGGTAGTCCTTGAATCATTACAAACCCGTGCCCGCCAGCCAAAAACCGGCAAAAGTCGCTAAATCCGGCAGGGAAACGGTTAGATCCCCATTGAAATCCGCACCCCCGCACCATCCGCATCCCGGTTCCAGCCAGTAGGCCGCCAGCACAGCCAAGTCACCCAAAGTGACCATACCATCACCATCCAGATCACCAGGAACCACAGGCTCTGGTAATATTTTGAAAATTTCTCCGCCTAAATCCACAATATACAGGTTTCCTTGTGTATCCTCGCCAAATGAGGAAATGTCATTGATCGTACTGATATCCGGCGCCATTTCTACGGTTCGGTTGGTAAATTCCGTCTTGTTCACCCTGTCATAGCGAAACGTCCAGATCTGTTCCGTAACATAATCCCCGAAAAAATACACCCCGTGCAGCCCGGGGTGCGGCCCCCGATATACATTACCGCCCGTTATCGAAAATCCACCGTTGGGCGCCGCGACATGGGAATATTCATGAATAGGAACCACAAAACTGGAATCATTACACGGCAGGGGGTCACTGGCAAAATGACATAAGGTCCCTTCCATGACCCGCCAGCCGTAATTTTCCCCGCCTGTGCTGTCGGCTGGCTGAAAATTGATCTCTTCCCGCAGGTTCTGGCCGACATCGGCAATATAAAGATCCCCACTCTGGCGATCAAAACTTGGCCGCCAGGGATTCCGCAAACCATAGACCCAGATTTCATCATCCCCGGTTTGCCCGACAAATGGATTGGACGGCGGAATCGCATAATTACGATTATTATCCTCCGGAGAATCATCGTTATCCACATCCAGCCGTAAAATCTTCCCCAGCAGATTACTGGTGATATCCTGCCCATTCCCCAATCCCGCCGTATGACCGCTGTCATCATCGTCCGTTCCGCCGCCGTCTCCCGTCGAAATATACAGATATCCGTCATTAGGCCCAAACGCCAGCCATCCGCCGTTATGGTTGCTTTGCGGCTGACTGAAACTGAGAATCGGCACCCCGCTGCCTGGATTCGCCACCTCCGGGTCTGCTGAAACCTGATAACGGCGGATACGCGTGGTCCCGGTCCCATCCGTAAAATTAACATAAAAGAAACCGTTGTTGGCATAATTGGGATGAAAAGCCAGTCCCAGCAAGCCCTGCTCATTTCCCAGCGAAAGATCATCCAAATCCAGAAAAGGTACCGGATTGATTACACGGCTGCCCAGATGGAGAATTTTAATCCGGCCGGTATGCTGCTCCACTATAAACAGACGCTCGGTATCGCCGGCCGGGGCCGTCGCAAAAACAGGTCGGTCCAGTCCGAATGCAATTCGTTGCGTAGTTACAGCCCGCGCCTGCCCCCCCAGCCCTAGAATACAGATCCCCAATAGGACGCTGGGTATTCCGGCTGGCATGGGGAACCATAGAAATGAAAAAGTGTCCGGTTCTTTTCGAGGTTTCAGCAGACTTGCCATACCTTATAAATCCTTATTTCTCATTTTTGAATTCGAAACTTGTTAAATTGTATAACCTGTGTGAAGTTTAGTCTCTAAGCATTCTTCTTAGTAAGATATAGAATTTTGCTTATTCACTTTTCCGGTCGGCCAATTAAAAATTGTATAACAAGGAATAATGGAGTTCGCATGGTATGCAGGTAATGATTATTGACATGCTCGAAGGTTTTACCCGACTTGGACCGCTGGCCATCCGCCGCTGCAGGAAACACTGCGGAGAAACGGCGCCGAGGAAGTCCGTCGTTTCTCCTGGCGGGAGGCGGCTCAAAAATGCCAACAGGTTTATAAACGGGTATGCCGGCAAGGCTCATCCTCGTGACGATGAAGGCAAGGAAATGATTCAGAAATTTTTGCCACCCAGTCAAAACTGCAGGGAACCATCGAGATTGCCTATCTTGAAAATTACGATTTAGCCTTAGCCCAACTGCTCACCGCCGGTGTCGATACCTGGCTCAATACCCCCTTGCCACCCATGGAGGCCTCCGGCACTAGCGGCATGAAAGCGGCCCTCAACAGCATCCCTTCTCTCAGTATTCTGGACGGATGGTGGATCGAAGGCTGCATCGAAGGTGTTACCGGCTGGGCTATCGGCCAGCCCGCCGCCAATACCCCCATTCATCGCGGAGGCGACGATAGAGCTTGCTGGCCGTGTGCCGCTGTTTGCGGGGAGCCTCCTGATCTTCGGCCAATATCTGTTGAATAACTGACTTAAACGGCCCCAGCTTGGGGGCATAAGGCTCTTTTTGACGGGTATAACCACGAGGTTCCGGCTCCCCAAGGGCCTGCCGAATCTTCCGCCGGGAGTAATGTAACTTCCGGGCAATCGCCCGAATGCTCATCCCCTCGCTATGGGCAACACGAATCTTCCGATAATCTTCCACCGTAAGCATTGCCTTTCTCTCCGTATCTTGGTTATCGTTATCCATGATCCGATACCAAGTTACAGAGATTGCTACGGTTGGTTCATTTTACTAGCCGATTTTTCTATCTCCCCTGGGCCCCATTTGCATGCTGATTTCCAGGATTGCGATTCCGTGACACAACCACACACCTTTCTTGTCAAATGGAACACAGAATCTTTAATTACGAAAAGTATTTTGATAATTTTTGTCCCTTTTTGAAGGGTATATTATATCATTCAATAATACCTGAGTAACGGGTTCGGTTCAAAATATTGTTGACTTTGGTTACTAAAATTAACTTGCAAGTAACAAGGTTTATCTCTACTATGGTATTGGTTTATAATTTAGAAATCCTCACTGCTGTCCAAAATAATTTATTTGAGGCTATAAGGGTATAAAAAAGCCGCTCAAAACGGCTGTTTCAGACAAG
>JAKJEP010000152.1 GCA_022705365.1 Planctomycetota bacterium
TCCACCTGCCGCAATAATTCACGGGCCAGTCCGACCCGGTCCACCTCCTGGCCAGTTGCCTGCCGTAAGGACACCGCGGTGGCACGCAAGGGAACCGGAAAATCTTCCGGCATTTGCTGGCAATTGATTCCGATCCCCACGACATAAGCGATCCTGCCGCCCCTCGTTCGCGATTCCACCAGCGTTCCCGCCAGCTTGCGGCCCGAATAATAAACATCATTCGGCCATTTGATCTGGAGTTTCAATCCACAGGCCATTTCCACCGCCTGCGCCGCCGCCAGACCCGCCAATAAAGTCAAAGCCTGGCCGCCGATCCCCTGGTCCTCTTGCAGCAGCACGGAAACCAGTATGGAACTGCCCCTGGCTGCCGCCCACTCTCGTCCCAGCCGCCCGCGACCGGCCCGCTGATACTCGGCAAAAACCGCCAGGCCGTCATACCCTTTTTCTCTGGCGTAGTGCCAGGCTATATCATTGGTACTCTCTGTACTGTCATAAACCAGTACCTTTTTACCTGCCTTTTCGGTTTCGAGACCATATTCAATAATTTCCGACCGTAACTGCTGGATTACCCCCCCTAGCCGGTATCCATAGGTCGGCATAACTTCGATTTCATGCCCCACTCGCTGCAACAATTCGATCTGCCGTTTCACCTCGGTCGGCGTCAGACCCAGGGCCTTGCTGATTACCTCTATCCCCAGCCATTGCCCCGCCCGCTGCCGCAGCAACTCCAATACCGCCAGCCCGGCCGTTTCATACGGTTCGATAGGAATGAGTTTTGTCATACCATATCCAACCCGATATCCAAACTACGAATCTGGTGCGTGAGCGCCCCCACGGATATCCGGTCCACGCCGGTTCGGGCAATCCGTCGAACCATATCCAGAACCACTCCACCGGAGGCTTCCAGCAGGATCGTCCGGTCCGGATTCACCTGGTTTCGCATTTGAACCGCCTGGGCCAGCAATTCCGGTGTCATATTATCCAGCAAAATCATATCTACCCCCGGCACCTGTAACACCTGCTGTAATTGTTCCAGCGTATCCACCTCAACCTCGATAAACCGCGGCGGTGCTGCCAGCCGCTGAATATTCTTCATTGCCTTCTTCAAACCCTCAACCAGACTCGACTGCCCCAGGGCCGCCAGATGATTATCCTTGATTAAAACCGCATCATATAGCCCCTGCCGATGATTTACTCCCCCGCCGCAGCGAACCGCATATTTCTCCAGCTCCCGCCATCCCGGCGTCGTCTTGCGGGTATCGCAGATCATGGCCCGAGTTCCGGCTGTCGCCTCCACATAAGAGGCGGTCACGGTTGCGATTCCGCTCAACCGCTGCAGAAAATTCAAGACCACCCGTTCTGCTGCCAGTAATCCACGCAGCGGGCCGTGGATTTGACCTGCTATTGCTCCCTTTTTTAAGCTCTGGCCATCGGTATGATACACTGTTAGCCGCAGCCGCTGATCATATTCCCGCAGCACTTCCTTAACCACAGCCATTCCGCATAACACCCCCGCTTCCCGGAACACAATATCGGCTTCCCCTTCCCGTTCGGCAGGGATCGTGACTTCAGAGGTAATATCCCCGCTGCCTAAATCCTCCTGCTTAGCCAGTTGGATTAATGTATGATATTTTTCCCGATCAGGTTCTTGCATTTTTTCGTTTCCCGGTTCTTTTCACTTTGGTTTTGCCCGTACCGATCTCCGGCATCTCCTGCAACTCGGCGATCTGATCCCGAATCTCCGCCGCCTTCTCAAACTCCAGCTTTTCCGCCGCCTCCAGCATCTCTTTCTCCAGCAGCGCAATCAGTTCCTGACGGTCATATTCCTGCTCGTCATGCGACAGAGCCTCCTGGGCCGTCCGCCGGGCGTGAAATTCCGATTCCAGACTATTGCGAATCGCCTTACGGACAGTCTCCGGTGTGATCCCATGCTCCCGGTTATACCGCAACTGCAATTCCCGGCGCCGGTTGGTCTCACTGATTGCCCGGTCCATCGACTTCGTAACTGTGTCCCCATATAATATCACCTGGGCATTCACATTCCGCGCCGTCCTTCCGATCGTCTGAATTAGCGATGTCTCACTCCGCAGAAAACCTTCCTTGTCCGCGTCCAGTATCGCCACCAGCGACACTTCCGGCAGATCCAGTCCTTCCCGCAGCAGATTCACTCCTACCAGCACATCAAACTCTCCCAGCCGCAGGTTCCGCAGAATCTCCACCCGCTCCAGCGTATCAATCTCGCTGTGTAAATACTCGCAGCGATAACCTTTCTCCTTGATGTATCGGCTCAAATCCTCCGCCAGCCGCTTCGTCAGCGTCGTCACCAGAATCCGCTCATGGGCCGTCACTCGCTTGCCGATCTCCTCCAGCAGATGCGGCACCTGCCCCCGGGCCGACTCTACATGAATCTCTGGATCGATCAGCCCCGTCGGCCGGATCACCTGCTCCACCACCTGCCCCTGACATACCTCCAGCTCATACGGAGCGGGCGTGGCAGAAACAAATATCACCTTATCCCATATCTTCTCAAACTCCTCAAACCGCAGCGGCCGGTTATCCAGGGCACTGGGCAGCCGAAAACCATGATCCACCAGCACCGTCTTGCGGCTGAAATCGCCCGCATACATCGCCCGCAACTGCGGCAGCGTCACATGCGACTCGTCAATAATCAGCAGAAAATCCTTCGGGAAATAATCGATCAAGGTATATGGTTTCGCTCCCGCCGGCAGCCCCGCCAGATGACGGGCATAATTTTCGATCCCGCTGCAATACCCCACCTCCCGGATCATCTCCATATCGTACCGGGTCCGGGCATTCAGCCGCTGCGCCTCCAGCAGCTTGCCCTGCCCCCGCAATTGCAGCAGCCGCTGCTCCAGCTCCTCCGCAATCCCCGCCAATGCGCTCTCCAGCCGGTCTTCCGGCATCACATAATGCTGCGCCGGATAGATAAATGTCTGGTGTTCCTGCGATAATTCCTCCCCGCTGACAGGATGAATCAGCGTAATCTTCTCAATCTCATCGCCAAAAAACTCCACCCGCACCCCCATCTCATCGTACGCCGGCCACAGCTCCACCACATCCCCCCGCACCCGGAAGGTCCCCCGCTTGAAATCCATATCGTTGCGATCATAGCGGATATCCGTCAAGCTCCGCAGCAGATCATCCCGTTCTACCTGCAAGCCCACCCGCAGCGGCACCACCAGCTTCTTATATTCCTCCGGTGAACCCAGGCCATAAATACACGAAACCGATGCCACAATGATCACATCCTCCCGGCTCATCAGCGAAGTCGTGGCACTCAGCCGCAGCCGGTCGATATCGTCATTTTTCGAGGCGTCCTTCTCGATATAAATATCCCGCTGGGGGATATACGCCTCCGGCTGATAATAATCGTAATAACTGACAAAATATTCAACGGCGTTATGGGGGAAAAGCTCCTTGAATTCCTCGTACAACTGGGCCGCCAGCGTCTTGTTATGGCTGATGACCAGCGTCGGCCGCCGATAATGCTCAATCACATGGGCCATCGTGAACGTCTTGCCCGAACCGGTCACACCCATCAGGGTCTGGCAGCGGCTGCCCTGGCCGATCCCCGTGCAAAGCTCCTCAATTGCTTTGGGCTGATCCCCCGCCGGGGCAAATTCACTGACTATCTTAAAACAGGGCATAACAACCTTTTTACCTTCTTTCCAAATAAGGAATTATACCGCAGCCTTACCCGTATGGCAATCCCCACAAAATTTTGCGGAAGAATATCTGACTCTGGCCTCGACCCCTATTTCCGAAAATGATAGATACCCGGTTCCGCTAGTGTAAAAACAGGTCCGCGTTGCTGGCTACCGGCCAATTGCCGGAACTCTTCCAATTCAATGCAGACCGGTTCCAACGGTTTGTCTGCCATCCGGACAATCAATTCCTCCTTTGAGGCCTTCACATCTAGCCGGACATTGTGGTACAGAATATTACTCACTCCCATCTGGGGACAACTGTCAGGCAGTTTCGGCATAATTCGCAGTCTTCCCTCATCAGGTTCCATCCCCAGAAATCCATATACCACAATCGAAGGAACCAGGCTGCTTTCAAAAAATTCCGCATCGATGCCCACACCACCCGCCGTTCCGCCCCCTTGCAGGGTGGTACCCTTCTTGCCCCCTTCATAATAGGCTCGGTACCCGCCTTCTGACCAAACCTCTTTCTCCCACCTCAAAATCTCCACCAGCCGCCCCCAGGCCGACTCCGCGTCTTTCGCCTGCAAACGGGCGTACATATCATAAAAGGAGAACCCCAGCACCGCCCCGCCATCCTGCACCTGGCCGCCCCAGGGAATCGTCTCCGGCCCCGTCCAGGTAAATCCATACCACTTGATATTCCGCTGCGTCGTCGCCCGCGGCCCGAACCGCCAGTGATAAATGTCCGCGTCTGTCGAGGTATCCCCTGCCACAATCCGCTTGCCGGACAACCAATCAACAATAGCCCGGCTATTTTCCTCATCAGCAATCCCGTACCAGATGGCATCCAGGTTCAGAAAGGTAAAACCGTAATCATGCCCCTGGCCATCCTGATCCACGCACCCGATGAACCGCCCCTTTTCCTGGTCCCAGAACTTCTGATTGGCCGTCTGTTTCACCTTGGCTGCATGGAGCCGCAATTCCTCCGGATCCAATCCCATCGCCCCCCGGCTGATCCCCCACTCCGGATGCCTCTGCACCAGTTCTTCCACATTCGCCATCGCCTCTGTGGAAGCATAATACTGATTCGTCGCATACATATCATCCCATCCAAACGGCAAAATATCCCAGTAGTTACTTCCGATCCCATGCCCGTAATTTACCTGCTTATTCCCGTCCGGATTCAAAGTAAAACCAGATAATCCATCATGTCCCGGCCAGGGATTGCGAATATGATTATACTTCATCCCGCCCAGTACCGTCTGCTGATACCGCAGCGCCAGCCGCATCTTATTCACCACTGAACCGAGAAATTCCACATCCCCCGTCCAGCGGAAATAATTCCAGCAGGCCAGAATATAAATCGGATTATTGATCGTGTGTCGCGTGTCATACACCGTAAAAAACGAATCAATCGAAAAAGTCACATTCGATTCCCCCGGCGCCAGTGCGATCCGAATCCGTTTGATCCGCCCCTGCCACAGAGGATGGGAATACATCGTTATCATCGAATGAGTGGATCCGCTTACCGATTCATAATCCCGATTGCCCGACGAATACCGAAAATAGACCCTCCGCTCCGGACTGAATTCCTCATCCCCCTCTCGCTTCCACTCGACATACGGAAGTACACCTGCCGGGGCTGCCGGGCTGCGGGTCCAGCGCAATTGCAGATACGGGGCATTAAATGCGTCCATCCCCACATTCGCCGGTGTCGTTATCGTTGGGGAATCTCCGGTGCTCTCCAGCCGCCACTTATTTTCCACAATCCCCAGCGACCGTATGTTCTCCAGCTCCCAGCCCGCCATGGCCTTCTCTCTTCCGAAAGGGGAATCCGGATGCTGACGAAGATTATAGTCCCAGACCCAGCCCGGCCCGTCATTTTGAAAATGCCACCCGGCGGCTACTCCCTGCTGCCCCGTCAAGCTGTTGATCCACATCGGAAACGGCCAGCCTTGTTCATGGGCATGTGAATAATGCTGATGCGTCGCCACATACCCCCCCTCATCCACCTCAATCGCCAGTAACATCTCCCGGTGAATCTGCTGGACCGGTCGCCCCCAATCCGGCCGTACCGCTCCCCCCATCCACATATCCGCAGTCGTCAGATATTCCTGATTGAATAAAGTCTTGCCATATCCCATCCGATTCCGAAAATGATACCACAAATAACGGCTCAGCCATTGGGTCTCTTCCTCATGATCTCCCAGGAAAAAACGCGGAAAATCCCCCGGTACGCCCTCCAACAAATCCGGGATATCCCGAAATAATCTCTCCGTATCCGAAATCTTTGACTCATCCGCCCACCCCATACTGACAATCATAATTACCCCCATCGCCCACATAATCCGGCTACGCATTGCACAACTCCCTTTTCATATCGCAATCTTTGATTCCCCAAACGAAAATACAGCTTGGGACAAATCATTCAACAGCCAATAAGTATAGGGTATCCCCGCAAATACCTCAATCTTATTCTCAATGCGTTACGTCTTGCCCACCCCCGTCCAAAAAGAAAGCTGCCACCGGGTGGGTGGCAGCCATCATTTTCCTTTGCCTTCTATCATTTCCTTCTTTTGACTCTGATCGTTTTCTCTTCTCCAGAAAACAACGATTTATAAAATCTCCTTCGGGTTCTCAGAGAGTGCTACTTGCAGTTCCGCCCTGAAACTACTTCACACTATTTATTGTTATCTGACTCCTCCAGCATCTTCCGCAGATACGAATTCTCGCGACGGGTCGCTTCCAGGTCAAACAGCAGGTACTTGATGCTCAGCCGCAGATAATCCAGCGAATCCTGCAGCGAAGAAACACTCTTCTTGATCTCATCATGGCGCTGCTTGGTTTGCTCAGCCAGCAGTTCCAGTTTCTTCCGCTGCGATTCCGGCAGAGTGCCGATCTCTTTGACCAGTTCACCTAACTTCTTTTGAAATGTAATTTCATCCATCAATAAGCTCCTAGGCATTTTTTGCAGTCTGTCAAGGTCAAGCGTTACATCCGGGCCCGTAACTATCTGTTCAAAGAATGCAAACTACATGCCAATGGCTTTGACTTGGCTCCGATTTCATTTTTTGCACATAATTTCATTAAAACAGCATCTTTACAGTAAATGTAGCGAATGCTGGCCAATAACTCCTTTTGTATCACCTGGTACGATTGTTGACGGAAATGTACATATTCAAAAAGCCTTACCTATAAAAACGCTTGTAATTATCTGGTTTATAGAACATTACAATCCTTGTTGCATTTCCACATCACAACCCGGCTTTCGCGTTAAATCCGTGTTATCAGCTATTTACAAAAAATCTCCATTTGCTGCTTGTAATGATTATTCAACCTTTATCAATTATATGATACAAATCCCAAAACGAGAAATGGATTCGGGTATTTTTTTTCTTTTTTCCCAATAATTGACAATCACCCCAAATCTCGAATACAGTATCGCCATGACCAATTTTCTGGACAAAATACTAGCTGTTAAGAAAAACGAAATTGCCGCCGCTCAGAAATCTGCCCCTCTGGACGTTTTAAAGCAGAAAATTCAGAATTTGCCCAAATGCCGCAATTTTTATCAGGCCATAAGCAAATCCCATCCGCGCGGCATCAATGTAATCGCCGAAATCAAGCGGGCCTCTCCCTCCGCCGGCCTGATCCGAAAAGATTTTGACCCTGTTGCCCTGGCCCGAACCTACGAATCCGCCGGCGCCGACGCCCTTAGCATCCTTACCGATGAATCCTTCTTCCAAGGCCATTTGTCCTATCTCACGCATGTTAAACAAATTACCGCACTGCCCATCCTGCGTAAAGACTTCATCATCGATCCCTACCAGATCTACGAAGCCCGCGCCGCCGGCGCCGATGCCGTCCTGCTCATCGCCGAAGCCCTGCTCCCAGCCTTACTTATGGACCTGCTCATTCTGGCCCACTCCCTGACCCTAACCGTCCTGCTGGAAGTGCATGACCTCGATTCCCTGCTCCAGGTCCGCAGCCTG
>JAKJEP010000153.1 GCA_022705365.1 Planctomycetota bacterium
TCCCCCCGTAGGGCCGAGAGGCCCATTTTACGCCGCGAGCGTTAATGGAGTATGACGTTCCCGCTGTTCACTGCATCATGGGCTAGAAACTGATTTGGGAAAGACACATGCCAGACGCAGGTGCTACATTGGATGGCGCGGGATGAAGAAACCGACGGAAAGAGGAAGCAGTTTTTGAGTTGGATTTATCTTGTACTTGCCTGCTCTCTGATTCTGCCTTCCCTGGTTTTCATGTATTACTGCCCTGGCATTTCCACTGCCTATTTTTTCATTGTCCCCTGGTTGGGCCAAAGGTATAATGGCATTGTTCTTAGATATGCGGTGATGGTAAAATGGAGGCTCAATGCGAGGTCTGAGTCAGATCGCCAGCGTAAATGGCACATATTATTCCGAAGAACCGGTTTTTTTGAAATATTTCGGTATCCTATTGCGATACTCCCACGTAAAATTACCATTGCTGTATATCATACTGATTTACTCATGGTATCCAAATGAAAGGTGACGTTCATGTGCAAATTCAGGTTTGTTGTGGCAGCAATAGCCTTGTCTTTCTCCTTCTCCTGCTTTGCCCAGGATGATGTAACCATTTCTGTTGCGGCAGAATCTTCGTGGATCAATATCGATATTACAGAAGATGGATTATCAACGATGACCGGCTATGCTGCTATCGGAAAAGCAGGGGATATTTGGAACCGCTATAGCAGCCTGCCCGGAAAGTCGGATGTTTCTAAAATACCTGATCTTCTTGATGTTACAGGCAAACCAACCGGCGTATCGTTTTCTCTGTCAGGCGCCACGGCGGCTACTGCCATTGGCCTGGGCAGGTACCCGCTTTTTTACGGCTATCACTTTGTCCGTTTTCCTCAGATCACTACCATTCAAGTAACCGGTCTGGAATCAGGAGGACGGTATGCGTTGTATATCTATTCCTCTGCTGGTTTGCCGAACAAGATTCACGATCAGGGGGCGGTGTTTACCTTCGGTGCTATCAAAATAGGGACTGTTGTTCCGGATCCTATTGGAGCTTCCGGCTACGACAAGACCGAAAATTATGTCACTTTCGAAGTTACGGCAGATGCCGAAGGCTCAATCATCGGCACGATGGAAGGCAAAGGTCCTCTCCAACCGATTGGAGTTATCAATGGCATTCAGATTGTCAAGATACTCAGGAAGGCAGCCGTACCTGAAGAAGTGAAAAAAACTGTTTTTGCGCCACATCTCTCCGGCCTATGGCCGTCGCAAGCTCCTTCGGGATGTCCCTTTGAGCCCTCTACGGAATTTGCCGGTTTATCTTTCACCGGGAAACATAGCGATTACCATGTTGGCGATACCTGGTATCCATCCTGGGCGACAGATGATCAACTATATAGTCCCTATACCGATGGGGATTGTCCGCGTCCTGATGGGCAGAAAGATGCCTCCTGGTCAGCTGGTGAGCGGCCAACCACCGGGCATGCGGTACTGATTGGTGATGATCCAATACATCTCCAGCTTCAGAGTCTTGGTGTTCAGATTGGTTTTGCCGATCCCTATCAGGGACGGTATCCATGCGGATCGTTGGTCTATAACGGAGTCTGGTACTACGGTACCTATTGTCTTGGCACGGATGGTTGGGTGAAACATGGCGACAAGACTTTCAACTGGCCGTTTTTGGGCCCGATGCCCGGCTTTCGGATTTCCACTGATTACGGTAAAACCTGGACAGATACGCCCCATACACCCATACGCCCGCTTTTTCCCGAACCTGCAGGATTTCTGAAACCTGTCAAAATAGGAGCTCCCCATTTCGTCGATTTTGGCAAAAATATGGAGTACTCACCCGATGGCAAGGCGTATCTCGTTGGACATGGTGCCGAGGTGGATGATCCCGAACCGCGTTTCGGCAATTTGAGTTGGATAGCTGGGGATCAGATTTATATCTGTCGTGTTATTCCAAGTCCTGAAAATATCAACGACGAATCAAAATATGAATATTTTGCTGGCCATGACACAAAGAATCAGCCGATATGGTCATATGATTTTAATGAGATCAAACCACTCCTGGACTGGAATAACCACGCCGGTTGCGTAACGATCACCTACAATGCCCCTTTCAAGAAGTATCTGATGTGCGTTACGGACGGATGGCCATCCTGTGCTAAAATGAGTTCCTATATTCTCGAAGCGAATGTAATTACCGGCCCATACAAACTGATTACCTATATGAAGGATTTTGGCGAACAGGCATATTTTCTTACTTTCCCCTCTAAATTTATCAGTGCTGACGGACGAATTTTATGGCTGTGCTATTCCGGTAACTATGCGATCGGCCCGACCTTTAATGACCTGGACATTCACGAAGATCCTCCTGGCAGCCATTATGGATTAGTTTTGCAGGAAGTTGTTCTGGTTACGAAGGACAAGAAATAGTAGAAGAGACTTGTGCAGCGATGACAGTTGGGGCGACAGACCGCACCCCCAATATCTCCTGCCATCTTCTCAGGAATATCATTATCGTTTCCAGATTCGCCCGCTTATTGCCCAATAACCACCCGTATTGACGGAACCGCCAAAAGTCGATTTTGACTTCCCAAAAAAGCTCTGGCTCCCCAATAACAAGGGGGCGTAGAGTTTTTAACGCTGGCGCTCTTATTCGAAAAACATGGAAAATTTGTTTGCCGAAATACAAAAACAGTCTAAAATCATGCAAATTGTTGGCAGTGGTTGTCAGCAAGTATTTGTTAAAGGAATTTGATTAGTAAAGGAGTAACCAAATGGCAAAGAGTGCCAAACCCGCAACCAAGAGTGAAATTCTGTCTAATATTGCCGAGGCTGCCCAGCTTTCCCGCAAACAGGTGGCTGCGGTGTTCGAGGCCCTTTCCAGCCAGATCAAGGCTGCCGTGGGCAAGAAAGGCCCGGGCGTCTTTGCCTTGCCGGGTCTGATGAAAATTACGGTCATACAGAAACCGGCCACCCCCAAACGGAAGGGCATCAATCCCTTCACTAAGCAGGAACAGGTTTTTGCCGCCAAACCTGCTCGTAAAGTCGTCAAAGTCCGTCCTCTCAAGGCTCTCAAGGATATGGTGAAGTAGCGGGCCTAACCGCCGCCCTATACCACTGCTAGCGGAACCATCTACCCTGCTAGCTGTGCTTGGCATTGGCAATATACAAAGCCAAATTGCCCATCGTTTTCCGTAAAGTTGACCATAAACCGCCGGCCGATTCAAAGTCCGCCGCTGAGACAATGGTTTATGTCGAGGATTGCACCATTTTCCAGGCGAAGCCAGGTTTGGAAATCTCGCATACCTTCGCGGAGCAGGATTACACGCGCACCGCGGGGGTACTCTTCCCGTCCATAGGAATTGAAACCGGTGGCCCGGCCATAACAGAGGCGAATCCCGTGCAGAGTTCCCTCATAATCATTGACATGGTCATGGCCGACAAAAGTGCCCATTACATCTTTGCCTTGTAAAAGGGCCGTGAAGAAACCGGAATTAAGCGCCGGGCAACAGACTTCCTCGTACTTGTTGCCGATGCACACATTGGCATTCCATATGTCATTATACTCCGGTAAAGGAATATGAAAAAAGCTGAGGGCCGGACAAGAAGAACCGCCATTTTTCACCCGCAGATATTCCGCGGTATCAAGATACCATTCGATCTGATCCGGAGCAATCCAGGCATACCCTTCCATCCCCTCCAGGGCGCTGCCGTTGGAATCGATGAAATAAAGGATCGCCCGCGTCCGATTCCCCCCGGAGGCATAAATGGGAAGGTAATAATTACTGACCCCGGTGATATTTTTCGGACCGCATTGGGAAAGGCAATAGGGCAGAGATCGCTGAAAGCTCATTAACTCCGCCCGGCTGGCGGATCCTTCGTCATCATGGTTCCCAAAGGTCATGGCCCACGGAATTTCCCGTTCGATCATGGGAGCAACACAACGGGCTAAAGATTCCAGAGAATCTTCGCAATCTTTCCCTGCCAGGACATCCCCCGTAAGAACGACCAAATCCGGCTTTTCCAGATCCAGGATACTGCCCATCAAGGCCGTTGTTTGCAGATCATTAGGATCGCCATTCTTCCAATGGGTATCGGTAAATTGTACAATTTTAAAAGAACCATCTCCGCAAAATCTCAGTGTTTTATGGGAGATTTTTTTATTCGTCGAAAGTTGGTGGCAGCTTACGCTTACCATACAGAGGGATAGCACAATCAGGTATTCGAGTTTCATAACTTATATCTCAGGCCTTTTTGGTTTTCAACAAAGATCACAATTTTTAACCTGGGATTTCCCATATAATAGGGTAAATCCTCGCCCAACAATACCGCTGGGTTTCCTTACTAAAAGGATAGCAAATCTGTCTCTCAATATCCATTTCATTCTTTCACCTACCCTTGGGCATCCACGAGATATTGCCTCCCACGATATTCGGTTATAGGTATTTTTACCTGACAAATATGGAATCTACGGTTATACTTAAGGCAAAGAAAAAAGCTTGGTTATACGAAGGAAATAAGAATGAAAAGGATAGTGGTGTTAGCGGTTCTGATGGCATTCCCTGGCGGCATTGCTTCGGCAGGCGATGGTTCTGCCGATGAAATGATCCTACCGCAAGGTGACGTACGGGCCTCGATTGTGAGCAGTCATTTCCCCGACCGGGTACACGAGTTCGTGTGGCGAAACTGGAACGCCGTCGAGCCGGCAAAGCTAGCCCAGATCCTGAATGCTTCGGTCGAGCAAATCACGGCACTGGCTGAGTCCATGGGGCTGCCCCCTGTCACCGCCGTTCCGCCCGAGCAAGGGCAGCGGGGTTACATTACCCTCATCCGCCGCAATTGGCATCTCTTGCCGTACGAACAATTGCTAGAGCTTCTGGAGATGACACCGGAACAACTGGCCTTTACGCTGCGCGAGGATGACTTTCTATGGATCAAACTGGGCCAGTTGAAACCTACGTGTCAGCCCCTGCGTTACAATCCGCCAGAGGAAACGGCGCAGCGACGCGCGGCCGAAATTCGTCACGTAGTCGAAATGGATTTCGGTGAGGAGATCCGTCAGCCAGCCGAACCGCGTTTCGACTTTGTTCGGCAGCTCAGCAAGCCGTTGCCTTCCTTTTCCCTGACAAAGCTGGAGGAGGATCCACCCGTTTCTCTACGGTTTGTCCATTCCTATGTGGCGGTGTATGGTGATCCGCTGCTGAATCCCCAATTGGATCCGTATCCCACCGGCTTGCTCCAGCGGCTCTCCGCCGTAGGTATCAACGGTGTCTGGCTGCATGCCGTTCTGAGAGACATAGCACCGGGCGATACGACGTTCCCCGAGTTTGGAACCAACCATGAGCAGCGTTTAGCCAATCTTCAGGCTTTGGTAGAGCAGGCCAAGAAATATGGTATCCGCATCTATCTCTATATGAATGAGCCGCGGGCGATGCCCGCTTCCTTCTTCAAGAACCGCCCCGAGATGGGCGGAGTCCAGGAAGGCGACTATACAGCTCTGTGCACTTCGCATCCGGCGGTGCGCAAATGGATGGGGGACGCACTGGCGTATGTGTTTGGCCAAGTGCCCGGCCTGGGGGGCGTTTACATGATTACGGCGTCGGAAAATCTGACCAACTGTGCTTCGCATGGCGGCTGGCACGCCTGTCCGCACTGCCAGACGAGGAGCGACACGGATATCCTTGCCGAAGTCGTAGCGGTGATCGAAGAGGGTGTGCACCGCGGCAACCCCAACGCCGACGTTCTCGTATCGGACTGGGGCTGGAGGGGCCACGGCGAGGCAGTGGACATCATTGCACGCTTACCGAAGGCCATTTGGCTGATGTCCGTCAGTGAATGGGCGAAGTCGATCGAACGGGGCGGCATCGAAACCAAGGTCGGCGAATACTCGATATCGGCGGTCGGGCCGGGTCCGCGAGCCCTCCAGCATTGGACGGCCGCCACGCAAGCCGGGCTGAAGACGGCGGCTGAAATTCAATTTAACAACACCTGCGAAATTGCCAGCCTGCCTTATCTGCCCGTAATGGACCTCGTGGCGGAGCATATTCACAACCTGGCGTCGGTCCAGCTCAACGGTATGCTGATCGGCTGGACCATGGGTGGGTATCCTTCGCCCAATTTCCAGCTCGCCCAACTCCTGAACCGTAAACCTACTCCAAACGTCGATACGGTGTTGGATAGGCTGGCACAAGAGCGGTTTGGTTCCGAGGGGGCCTCTCATGCCCGTACGGCATGGACCTTCCTGAGCGATGCCTTTCGTCAGTATCCGTTTCATATCAGTGTGGTGTACTGTTCTCCGGTCCAAATCGGTCCGGCGAATGCGCTTTATCCTACCAAGACCGATTACCATGCAACCATGTGGGGAATTCCCTACGATGATCTGGACGGCTGGCGCGGTCCGTACCCGCCGGAAGTGTTCGCGGCCCAGTTCGAGAAAATAGTCGAGGGCTGGCTGCCCGGGATTGCCGAGTTGCAGGTGGCCGTGGAAAAGACTCCGCCGGACCGGCGCCCCGAGGCGCAAGCGGACTTACGATTCGCCCGGGCGGCGGCTATTCATTTTCAATCGGTCGCCAACCAGGCACGTTATATCCTGGCTCGTGATGCTCTCGCTGGGTCATTGAGCACGCTATCGCCCGAACAATGTCATCGCTTGCGGGTGGAAATCAAACGATGCCTGGAATCCGAAATCGTCTTAGCCCGCCAGCTCTTTACGCTTACACGCGAGGATTCGCGCATCGGCTTTGAACCCTCGTGTCAGTACTTCTACTTGCCGCTGGACCTGGTGGAAAAAGTGATCAATTGCCGCTGGTTGTTGGATCACTTTGAAGACTCAATTGCCGATGCCCTTTGAAGGTACGCAATCAAGAAGAATAATTTTGGAGGCAAAACAAATGTGGAGTAAAAAAAATATTGCAACCCTGATATTGTCGCTGCTGCTGATGGAGCTCTGGGCACCAGCGGAGGTACGAGTGGAGGAGTTATTACGGATCGGAAGCGGGAAGGAAAATCCGCGCAATTCTGAGGGAGATGTAATCGAATTGAAGGACGGGCGGCTTTGCCTGGTCTATACGCGGTTCACGGGGGGCGGCGAGGATCATAATCCGGCGGACCTGGCGATGCGGACATCAAGCGACGGCGGCCAGACGTGGAGTGAGGATAAAATTCTGGTCCCGAACGAAGGCGGCCAAAATGTCATGTCCGTGAGCCTGCGGCGGCTAAAAAGCGGTGAGCTGCTCCTGTTTTACCTGCGGAAGGATACGCCGCTCTATGATTGCAACCTGTTTGTCCGCCGATCGACGGATGAGTTTACAACGCTCAGCGAAGCGGTGCGGGTAACGACGCTGGATGGGTATCACGTGACCAACAACGACCGGGTGATCCAGTTGTCCACGGGGCGGTTACTAGCACCGGCGGTGATGCATACGGAGTTCGACGAGCAGGGGCAAAAAGTTGTGAAAGGGCCTGTCCACGAGGCGGATTACAGTAAATTCATCAACCAGGGGATCCCGTTTGTATATTATTCCGATGATGAGGGGCGGAGTTGGAAAAAAGATAATACGTATATCGCGCCTGCCGCGGAACGGAAGTTAACTTTACAGGAAAACGGGGTAGTGGAGTTGCAGGATGGGCGGATCTGGATG
>JAKJEP010000154.1 GCA_022705365.1 Planctomycetota bacterium
ACCCGAAACCGGCTCCGGTTCCGCCCCGCCGGCCTCCGCCAATCCCAGCGCAGACAGTGCTCCCGCCCCCAGCATGGTTTTCCCAAAAAACTCTCTGCGGTTTTGCGTGTATTCAAAAAAAGGATTTATACTCATATCACAATCCTTTATTGACAGCCTTATTAATCTTATTCAGAATAATATTATTTTGAGCATGGACTATACCATTCAGATTTGTTGACTCATTTCAACTATATTCCGTAATCTTTATTAGGAATGTAATTGCTTGGGAAACTGAGTATAAATATTATGGCTCTACTTCTGCCAACCAATATTTAGTAAAAATGGCTATGTCTTTCATATCGACATTGTTTATATGATTTAAATCTGCTCCATTGCACCAGTTGTTTTCTACACCACAGTCTGATTCTAACCAGAGAATACTGAAATTAGTCAAATCAGGAATATCAATGGAGCAGTCGTTGGTCAGGGGATTGGGATTGGGATCGCAAGATATGTCAATACCTGGATTATTGTTAATGATTAATGGGATAATATCACAATATGCTTCGGTGTTTAAGGGGTTGCCCGATAAATACAGATACAACAGATTGGTCAGATTCCCGATTTCTGGTGACAGACTACTCAGTTGGTTGAAATCTAAATACAAAGTCGTCAGATTTACAGCATACCCAATCCCTGTTATATCTGTAATTCCTCTATTACTTGCATCAAGAAATGTCAATCGAAGCATATCAGTCGGCGTAGGATCGGTTATTCCCAAGGCATCCTCTACAGCAGCCTTAAAATTAGGATCAAGAAAATAAACCGGGGTGATTGTCAGGTTGGAAGTGCCATAAAAGTCCGCAGAAAAATCAAACAATGTACTAGGGACTATCTGGTAGGTAAGTTGAACAAACTCGCCACAGGACAGAGCAAAATCTCCGAGCAAACTGCCACCGGTTACCAAGAACTGCCCCTCACCAGCCATGATACCACAATTATCGAATACTTCTACTAATTTAAATGTCTGAACATTTCCTGACAGCAATATATTGTCCCCACTATCCAGGAAGGCCAGAGAGCCGCCGGCAAACTGGCCGGAGGCAATTCCGCCTGCCGACAAATCTGCTGCCAGGGTTGTGGCCATACTAAATGAACCATTGGCAAAGGTAGTCTGATTTCCCCAGGTATCTTCAACCTTAATATCCGCCGCACCTGAAAGAGTTAAAGTTTTATTTGATGCGCTGTAATAGCTGGCAACTTGTGAGACATTTATAGATTGGATTGCACCTGCTGACACAGACACCATGCCTACCAGCATGGCTACACTATATAAACCCGCTAATTTTCCCATATTCAACTCCTTTAATGACTGGATAATTAGGATTACCTTTGTCGCGTAATAACGGATTACACTAAAGGTAATAGTAATAAAACGACTCAAAAATGTCAATTGGAAACGTGAAATATTTAACAAATATGATGTCAGCGCCAAAAGTTCTTTGCCCCTTGGTTATGATAGCAAATTACTGGAGGTGGAAGGCTTATGAAAGGAATTTCTGGAAAAATCAGACGGATTTTAGATTATCCGGCGGCAGGGGGGTGGATTTGGGTTGGTCGGGTTGGTTGAGAGTGTCCAGTAAATCATGGACTTCGGTTTGCAAGTTGCGGATGAGGTTTTCCGCGGGTTGCGGGTTGTTCTCCCGGCTGGCCGGTTCGGGGGCGGCGGGCGAGAGATAGTGGGCCAGGATGGCGAAGAGCTTATCCCGGTCAATGGGTTTGGAGAGATAGCCGCTGCAGCCGGCGTTCAGGCATTTTTCTTCGTCGCCCTTTAAAGCGTGAGCGGTCAGAGAGATGATGGGTGTGGTAATCCCGCGGTCACGGAGGGATTTTGCTGCTTCATAGCCGTTCATGACCGGCATCTGCATATCCATAAAAATCAGATCGAATGGCCGGCTGGCGGCGGCCTCCACGGCCCGTTTGCCGTTTTCCACCAGGACCGGATCAATCCCCACTTTTCGCAGGATAGCCTGAATCAGCTTCTGGTTGGCGGGAGAATCTTCGGCAATCAGGACCCGGCCGGAAAAGTGCGGGGCGGCGGCGGGCGGTTCGGCCGCGGTATATTCCCGCAGCCGATTTTCTCCCAGATGGGGCTGATGGGTTATGTCCATACCAACCGGCAGGAGGAGCGAGAAAACACTGCCGTGACCGGGCCGGCGTTGTACGGAGACCTCCCCGCCCATCAACTGCGCCAGGCGCCGGGTGATGGAAAGGCCCAGGCCGGTACCGCCGAACCGGGTGGTGGAGCCGTCGGCCTGGGTGAACGGCTGAAAGATGGTATCCAGTTTCTCGGCTGGGATGCCGATTCCGGTATCTTCCACAGCGAAACGGAGGAAGGGTTCCGCCGCCTTCTGCTCCAGCGAAACGATCAGATGCACATGGCCGGCATGGGTGAATTTGACGGCATTGGCCATCAGATTGGTCAGGCACTGCTTCAGGCGGGTGGAATCGGTGCGGATGGCGGCCGGCAGAGCCGTTCGATGCAGGATCTGGAAATCGAGTTCTTTTTCCACCGCCCGGGGGCGCAGCAGCGAGCCGATTTCGTCGAGAATCTCTTCCAGGGAACACTCCAGGCATTCGACATTCATATTTCCGGACTCGATTTTGGAAAAATCGAGAATATCATTGATGATCACCAGCAGATTTTTTCCGGATTCGCGAATGGTATGGATGTAATCCCTTTGCTGTTCGTTGAGTTCTTCCTGGGACAGGAGGTCGGCAAAGCCGAGAATGGCGTTCATGGGGGTGCGGATTTCGTGGCTCATATTGGCCAGGAAATCGCTTTTGGCGCGATTGGCGGTTTCTGCCTGCAGCGCCATTTCGCGGGCGCGGGCGGTGGCTTCCTCCAGATGGCGATTGGTCTGCTGGAGATCGGCCTCGGCCTGTTTGCGCAGCGTGATGTCGGTGCGGATTCCGGACATGTGCAGCGGCGTGCCGTCGGGGGCCCATTCAATGATCCGGCCGCGGTCGTGGACCCAGAGCCAGGAACCATTTTTATGTTTCATCCGGCATTCGCAGTCGTAGTAATCCAGCTTTCCCGTAAAGTGGTCCTGGAGCAGGCCATCCGAAATCTTCAAGTCATCGGGGTGGGCCAGATTTCTCCAGGTCTGGCCGCTGATGGGGGCCAGTTCGTCCTGGGTATAGCCGACCAGTTCGGCCCAGCGATCGTTGACGGCCAGATCGCCGGTTTGCATGTTCCATTCCCAGGTGCCGACATGGGTGGCTTCGATGATATTGGCCAGTCGCTGGCGCTGGATTTGGGCCTCTTCTTCGGCCTGTTTTCGTTTGCTGATATCCCGGATGCTTTCGATGGCGCCGATGATGTTGCCCAGGGGGTCGTGCAGGGACGAGGCTTTGGCAAAGACCCAGGCACCGCGGTGGTGGTGAAGAGCCGGGGCAAAAACTTCGGTGATGAGCGTATCCTCTTCCCGGGTGATATAGGGATAGCGGGTGACCATTTCCGGGTTGTCGGCCAGAACCAGATCGATCAACTGCGGGCGAGGCTGGCCGTAAAAGGGAACCGAGTGGGCATAGTCGCCTTTACCGAGCATATCGGCGGCAGGGATTCCGGTCATTTTTTCCATGGCCTGGTTCCAGAGGATGATCCGGCCATCCCGGTCGATGGCCACCGTGGCATCGGGCAGAAACTGGATGAGGTCGGTGAGCTGGCGGCGGCTGGCCCGCAGGGATTCCTCGGCTTGTTTTTGGGCCGTGATATCCCGGATACTGGCGATGGCTCCTATGCGGCGGCCGGACTGGTCGTAGAGGGGGGAGGCTTTGCCGAAGACCCAGGCGCCGCGGTTTTGGAGGAGGCCCTGGCAAAATACTTCGGCGATGATTGTATCCCCCTCCCGGGTGATATAGGGATAGCGGACGGCAAGGTCCGGGTCGTCGTCCAGGACCAGATCAATCAACTGGGGGCGAACTTCGTTATAAAAGGGAAGCGAGTAGGCATACTGGCCCTGGCCAATCATGTCCCTGGCAGGAATCCCGGTGATTTTCTCCATGGCCTGGTTCCAGATGATGACATGTCCTTCCCGGTCAATGGCCATCGTGGCATCCGGCAGAAACTGGATAATATCGATAAGCTGTTTTTGGCTGGCCTGGAGGATATCCTTCGCCTGCCGGTGTTCGGTGATATCGCGGGCGATCCCCTCAAAGCCGTCAATGGCGCCGGTTTCGGCCAATAAAGGAACAATACTGGTGGATAGCCAATGCCAGGAACCATCGCTGTGGCGCACGCGGAACTCGATATCCTCCTGCTTTTGTCCCGTCTGCAACATTTTTTCCATCTGCCCGATACACAGGAATAAGTCATCCGGATGAACGAACTGGTGAAAGCTTTTTCCCACCATCTCAGGGAGCGTATAGCCCAGCAGCAGGGTACAGGCAGGGGAAAGGTAGATGAAGGCCCCTTCGCGGTTGAATATATAGATAATGTCGTGGCTGTTCTCGATCAGGAGGCGGTATTTTTTTTCGTTGTTCTGCATTTGCGAGAAAACGGTCCCGAGCTGCCATTCGGCCGATCCGGTTATCGACCAGAGAAGAAGGAGAATGCCGCCGAACAGGGCCATCGCCATCCCGAGGTTCAGAAAGAGATCGCTGCGGGCGGCCCCGACACTGGCGGTCACATCCTGCAGAATGAGGATATCGGCTATCCGGCGGCCTGTGACATCGGCGAGATGGAAACTGCCGCAGGCATATTTTTGGTTCTGCCCATGTGCACGGAAGAGGCTGGTTTTCGGAGCGGTTTGGCAGTCATGTTCCAGCCAGGCGGCCACTTCCGCCGGCAGATGGGGCAGGGTCTGGTGAACGATAACGAAATGGGGAAAGGTATTCCACTGGCCGGTAAAGCCGAATCGTTTTTTACCTGCTTCGAAATTGACCTGCGTAGTGGATTCTTTGCGAATTACGGTTACAATATCGACATTCAGATTTTCGACCAGTTTTGCTACCAGAGGTTTCGTTTCCATACCCAGTTCCAGGTACCCAAAGGCCGTACCGTTGTGTTTCCAGGGTTTTACGTAACGGAGAGCGATGGAACCCAGCGAGTCCGGTTCGATTCCCCAGGCATCCTCGCCGGTGCGTTCGGCCATCAACAAGGTGGTGTGCTGAATCCGGTCCCCGCGCCGGTCGGGATCATGCGCCTGCCAAACGCAGGTTCGGTCAGGCGTAATAAAATAGCAGTGGGTGATTTGGGCCTTTTGCTGCAATTGTTCATACACCGAACGGGCCTGGTCAGAGAATGCGGAGAAATCCTGCTCCTGCCAGGCTTTGCGGAGGGATGGGTCAGCGGCCAGATATTCGGTATGGGCTTTCAGCAGCGGTACCTGCAGGGCCATGCTGTGATGCCATTGAAAGCGGGCCTGCTCCATAATGCGGGTCAGGTCCTGGTATGATTTTTCCTTTTCCTTCCGGTACTCCGCCAGGCCATAGAGCAGCAGCACCAAGCCTGCGCAGGCGGCAATCGGGATTGCCAGCCACTGCCGGAGTTCCAGCCGGTTTAATTTCCGGCGATGTTGGTATCGATGGACCAGAAGAGCGCCGATCGTCAGCAGGAATGCTAAAGCAACCGTAAACAGAATCGGGCGGCGGCGAGCTGTGTATAGGCCGGCCTGCCAGTCGTTGGCCAGAATATCCACCCCTACTACCATCAGCACCTTATCCGTTAAGACATCCACGATGGGGACCAGGGTGGAGACGAACGTCCCATATTCATCTGATACCGGACCAATCACAATGGGTTGTTTGTCCTGGAAGATCTGGAAGATTTGCACCGGGGGCTGATAGAATTCTGTTCCGGGCGGACTGGCCATCGGATCATCTATGGGATAAGACTCCGGGCCGAAGAACAATTTTTCGTTACGCAGGGACAGGCTATAGATCCCGCGCTGGGGAAACGATTTACCGGCGGCAATCATCTGCTCCCGAATCTGCTCGAAGGCCGGGGTGTTTTTATCGGCGGCGGTAAAGGTGAGTTTTTTAATCAGTTCGGGATTGATGGAGTTGGTAATCGCCAAGGTCTGATGCAGCAAATTTTTCCGCATCTGGGCATCTTTATATGCCGCCTGCTGGTTACCGGACCACCAGGCCAGGGCTAGCAAGATGACCACTGCAATTGCGGCAATTCCCACCGGCAGGAGGGGCAGAGTACGTTTTCGGACGTGGAAACGTTTGCGAAGAATAATTCCCCAGTTTTTGCAGTTTTTTTTTATATTCTGTATGCTTCGCATAACAATACCAGGGGATGGTATGCCCAGTTTAAACGTATTGGCCAGCAGGCTCAACCTGGACGATTTCTACTACTTCCCAAGCTGGGCATAATCTGCGAAAAAATAATGGCAGCTTATGCCGGTTTTGTTCTACTATAATTTATCGGATAGCCGGGAGGCTGAAATAATTTACATTGTCAAGAATAATCAAGATTAAGGCGGGTATAGGGAGGCCGGTTAGATGCAGGCCTGGCGGTACATTTGGTTCCAGGAGAGGGTCTCGGTGGATTTGATTTCGAGGATGGCGCTGATTTCTTCCCATTCGTTGGTGATGGAGTCATATTCCCGGGCAAAGCGGGAGGGGGCCAGGCCTAGATGACCGGCTTGTCCCACGGCATGATCCAGGACCGCTTTCGAGAGGCGAATTTGCGGCTGCATCAGGATGGCGGACATGGTCCCGGTGAATTTCAGCATATGCAGGTACCAGTCCTGCTGATCGAGGAGGTCGAGGATGATTTCTTCGGTGGAATCGGGCTGGAGCCTTCTAACGTGGTCCGGTGATTTCTGGCAACGCACCGCCAGGCAATAGCTGGGGGGCAAATGCCAGTCCGCCATCATGTCGGCGGCCAGCTCGTTATGGTTGAGGCCGAAGGCTTCTTTTTCTCTTTCGAGCAGGAGCTGCTGCTGGTCAGGGCCGGTCTGCATCAGCAGTTGTTCGTATTCGTGGGGGACGGCGGCAGCCAGGGCGAGCCTGCCGATCTGGCAAAAAAGGCCGATGGTAAAGGCTTCGTCCGGGTCCAGCTTGCTGTTGATGCCGTCGTTTTCGCATTTTATCGCAGCCAGATCGCGGGCCACGACGGCCCGGATCAGGGTTTCGGACCAGAATTTTTCGTAATCGAAGGCGGGGCAGGCGCCTTTGCGGTGGCGTGCGATCAGGGATAAGCCCAGGGAGATGGTTCTAACCATTTTGAAACCCAGCCGAACAATGGCGCGATCCACGGAAGTAATGGCAGTCAGGGACCGATAATAAACCGAATTTGCCATTTTGACCAGAGCGGCGGAGATGGCCGGGTCGGAGAGGATTACTTCGGCCAGGTCGTCGATAGCGGTCAGGCGGTCGTTGGCTAACTGGTAGATGCGCCTGGCTTTTTCGCTGGGCGTGGGCAGATTGCCGGTTTCTTTGAGCCTTTGGTAGGCGTCTTTTTCGGAATTGGGAATGGTATCCGTCAGCATATTTTCTACAGTATCCATCAGGACCTTTATCGGTATATCGACAAGCCTGAATTAACCCGCATTTCTCACGGACTTTCGATTTTCAGCGGTCTTTTTGCCCGGCTTCTTCGTTCTCGTCGCTATCTGT
>JAKJEP010000155.1 GCA_022705365.1 Planctomycetota bacterium
CACCCATTTCCAGTTCCCGCTGCACCACACCCCATTCCCGTGTGAAGGCATCTTCCGGAAAAGTTGGCCGGGTGACCCAGTCGGCAATCAGATTCAGGGCGGTGCCGATATGCTGGGCGGGTACCGTCAGAAAATACATAGTCTGGGCCTTGCTGGTATAGGCATTGTGCCGGGCGCCAATTTGCTGGATCAACTGGCGGGATTGCTCCTCGGTCCGGCTGGGAGTTGCTCCGCCCACCAGCAGATGCTCAAACAAATGGCTCATGCCGGCCCCGTACCGGTCCTGCTCATAAATGCTGCCGGCCCGCACGAACAGCCGGACATCGGCCACCGGGGCGGTGTGATTTTCCTTCACGATAGCAACCATTCCGTTTTCCAGGGTGGCCACGATTTCACCGGGTTTGTCGATATACCGGATTTCCTGAGCCGTCCAGGGCGTCTGGCTGGTTGCCGCTTCCTGGGCGGAAACCGCTGCGGGTAAACCGAAAACCACTGCCATGATCCAGATTGCGTTTTTATGTTTCACTTTTATTTGTCCCTCAAAAAAATTGGCAAAAAATGCTTTTGCCCGGTTCCTCGCAATTCACAGAACTAAACGGATCCAGATAAAATTCAGGCTTGAATATTGTTGGATTCTTCGTTTTCAATATCCGCCAGATAGGTAAGCGTGCGCTCCAGCTCCCCCTTCAAATGGCGCACCCGGAGGAGGCTTTTCACGCGCGTAACCAGCTCGAGTTTATTGATGGGTTTGCTGAGAAAATCATCCGCCCCGCAGTCAACCCCCCGTTCGATATCACCCAATTCGTTCAGAGCCGTAACCATGACCACGGGGATATCGGCCGTTTTGGGATTTTTTTTGATGCGCTTGCAGACTTCAAATCCGCTCATGCGGGGCATCATAATATCCAGCAGGATGATGTCCGGCACAAAGGTTTCGATTTTTTCCAGGGCCTCCAGGCCGTCTGCGGCAATCAAAATATCATAGCTCATCGGTTCCAGGTACGCTTGCAGCAACTCGGCGTTCTGCGGATTGTCATCCACAATAAGGACTTTGCTTGGCGTGTCCTGCTGACCGGCCGACTCCGTCATATAACCATACTCCATAGCGGAATGAAAGTTTCTATCTAAAACAGCCGCATTATAGCAACCCTGCCGCCCCCCGTCCAGTTTCAGTTTATACGATTCCAGGATTTCCGTCTGGAGCGGCGGATAAGAGGCGAATAAAGTGGTAACTATGTAAAACACAATTACTTAACAATTTCAATGAGGACCTTGGAGTTTATTTTGGATTGCGGTATTGGTCCAGGATTTCCCGAACCTCAGGCAATAAATATTGATCCTCGAGATGGTCCTGACCGGCCAGGGCCTCCGCCGTTCGGGCCAGTTGCTCGGGCAGGGGAGCGGCGTTATCGACAAATAAGACCCATCGGCCTCGCAACTTGCAGAGTCCGCCGCCTTCGCCAGTCATATAAACCTGCCTGACATCGATATCCAGGCGGCCGGCCAGGTCCAATAATTCCGTTAATAACGCTTGTTTGTCCATTGTTTCAAGTTATTTCCAGCAAAGACCCGATAACTTGTATATGCTATTATTAAATCCGGTACGTCCTATAACACGTATATTATAACCGAATAGTGCGTTGAAAGCCAGTCAATCTTGTTGATAACGAGAGCGATTTTACCCGGAGGTAGTTTTGTCTGGTTTGATTAAGCAGCGTCAGAATCTGCACCAACAATTACGCGAAAACGAAGATCGCATTACCAACCTGGAGCAGCAAATTCAGGCCACCCAAAAATTGGCTACGCTGGGGACCATGGCCTGTCTGGTGGCGCATGAATTCAATAATATCCTGGCCCCGATGATTAATTATGCCGAACTGGCCCTGAAAAATCAGGAAGATGTGGGTCTGATGCGAAAGGCCCTGGAAAAAACCATTCATCATGGCAATCGCGCCTCGCTGGTGATCCAGAGCATGCTGGGGCTGGTGCGGGATCAAACCCAAATCAAAAATTGGATCCGGCTCCAGGATGTGGTGGAGGACAGCTTCCAGTGTCTGGCGCGGGATTTCCAGAAAGACAACATCACTGTCCAGCTTGCCATTCCCGATGATTTCCAGGTGTTTGTCGTGCCGAGTCAGTTACAGCAGGTTCTGGTCAACCTGATTATCAACGCCCGCCAGGCCATGATCGGCCGGGGCGGAATCCTGAAAGTGGAGGCAGGGTCCGAAACGGATGGAGCCCGGTGGATTCGCGGCTGCGGAATCCCACCGGAAATTCTGGATAAAATTTTTGAGCCGTTTTTTACCACCAAAAACCAGGCGGAAAAACCGGACCAGCAGGGAACGGGCCTGGGCCTGCTGATTTGCAAAGATATCATGGAATCCTACGGCGGCAAAATCACCGTCGAAAGCACTCCCGGCTGCGGTGCGACCTTCACTCTCTGGCTGCCGCCGGTACCTCAGCAGAACCTTTCGAGCTAATTCCTTTCCTTTCGGGGAATGCTATTTCTTCTCACTAGGCTGCATGCGCTGCAGCAGTTCCTGGTGGTTTTTTTCCATCTGCTCCATCCGCTCGATCAGGTCCTGCATCTGTTGCTGCATGGCCGCCCCCGACGGATTGCCAGACCAATTCGGCGGCCAGTTCGGGAGGAAAGGCCGATTCCGCGGATCTCCCTGGTAGTCCCGCCATGGGGACCAGTCAAAATCGAAACCGAAGCTTGAGTTCCGCGCCTTATCCAGCATCTCCCGGACCGGCTGGCGGTATTTTTCCGGCAGTTGGTCGATCTGGTCGGCGGTGGTTTCATACGTGGTTCGATCCTTGCGGTCTTCAATTTTTATTCTGGCGTTCTCTTCCGCGGGGTCGCCTTCGATAATAATCTCCAGGTCCATCGCACCGTCGGAACTCTTATAAGACTGCTTTTGCTGGAAGAACCGCTTGAAGTAGTCCTTCATTTCGGGCGCCTGGCCGAAGGGAATCTGTTCCCAGTTTTGTTTGTCCGGCTGGAGGCGGAATACCCGGCCCGGCTGCAGACCGCCGAAATTTTCCGGCCCGGTGGGATATTTCCAGGTATCGAGCTTCTGATAGGGTTCCAGCGTTACGGTCAGGGATTTGGTATCGCCGTTATGCAGGACTTCCAGCGTAATGGCGGTCCCGGCAGGCGTTTGCTGGACCTGGGCCACAAACTCCGGGTAGCTGGTGACCGGCTGGCCGTTCCACGAAAGAATGATATCATCTTTTTCCAGTCCCGCCTTATCCGCCGGGCTGCCCGCCTGGATATTCTGAATCAGCAGTCCCCGGTTTTCCCCCAGTTTCAGGTGCTTGTGCAATATTTCAGGGACATGGTCCAGGCGCACTCCCAGGTAGGACCTGGCGGATTCGCCGGCGGTTTCCGCCCAGGCGGCACCAGCGGAAAAAACGAACAAGATAGTCCATACGACAGTCAAATATCTGGTTTTCATAATCGGGTCTCCTTGTTATAAATCTCCGTGATAACTGGCGGTTTCCACGCCGGTATCAGGATATGCTTCTATCAGCCATTCCGAACCGGAAGGGTCCGGATACAAATAATAATCCACTCGGCCGGTTTTGCCGGGCAGCAGGGGCTGGGGGCGAAGATCCTCGGCAACACGATGGATTTCTTTCGGGGCGGGATTTGCCTGCACCACGGGCGATTGGGGAGCCTGGGGGGCAGGAATCGTTTCCGGCGTATTACTATGGGCGAAAAAATGATACACCCCGAAGCCCAGGACAAAACCGGCCGCCACATTGGCCGCCAGATGCAGCCAGGGACTAAGCCGAATCCGCCGCTGCCGCGCCATCAGCGGCTGTTTCTGCAGGGCCTGCCGGATGATTTGTTCGGCCGGCTGGCCCTGTTCGGCGATTTCCCGCATAAATACCTGCTGTGTTTGCTGGTGCAGTAGCTGGAGCTCCTGCAATAATTGCCGGGCCTGCGGATTCTGCTTCAGTTCCTCGTCCAGCAGCCGTTTCTCGGCGGGAGTAATCTCGCTGTCAAGAAATTTGCCTATTAATAATTCGGTCAGTTCCGGATTCATGTTCGGGGCACCTTGTCGTTGGGTTTGCCGGTCAGGTGGTTCAGAATCATGCGCCGGGCGCGGACCAGGCGAATCTGCACCGTGGTGACCGGTATATTCAAAATTTCACTAATCTGGTTATAGCTTAAATCATCCACATATTTCATAATAAACAGCTCACCGTATTTTTCGGGCAGCAGCCGCACCGCCGTGAGGATCTTTTGCTGTGTATCTTCCCGGTCCAGCACCTCGGCGACATTCTCATTTTCCGCCGCCTGCTGCTGGGCCAGCAACAAATCGTCAAGCTGGACCGGTTTCTGGCTGCGCTGCTGGCGGTAGGCCAGGGCGGCATGGCGGGCCACCGTCGTCAGCCAGGGCCTGAACCGCTCCGGTTCGCGCAGAGTCCCTATTTTCTGGATCACCAGGATACAGATGTTCTGCATGACTTCATCGACATCGTCCGGGTTGCCCAGCAGGTTATAGGCCAGCCCTTTGAGCCACCGCCAGTTGCTCTCCAGCAGCTTGACAATGGCCTCCTGATCACCCTGCCGGGCGGCACAGACCAGAGCCGATTCATTGGGTTGTGGTTTCGTGCTGCTCATGGCCATTCATTTTATCCATATATATGGATACCCCCAGCCAAAAGTTCATTCACGTTTTTCGCCGGCGGCAGGGGGTAGAGCGTCATTTTCCTATCTATTTGTCAAAAAATGATTTACGGATGTACCCGGCGGTTTTCCGTACAAATTTTGCCTATTTTACCGCTTTTGGCGGCCTTTTTTTCTGCCTATTTTTACACCACCGGGAAATTTCTTGTATTTTTCCGCCGTTTTTTTTACAATATTCGATACAGATATAACCGGTTGGGTGCCCATGCTAAGAAGGGGGCGCTCAAATTCGTTACATTATCGGTGAGGATGGTAATTATGGCAATCCAGCAAGTACGTGGTTTTAGCCGCATGGAAGTAATGGTGGTGGGTTTTTGTGTAACACTCTTTTTTTCCATTCTCTTGCCATCCCTGAGTGGCGCTCGCGACGCCAGCCGCTATACCATCTGTATCGCCAATCTCCGAACGCTGGGCGCCGCCGCCCTGCTCTATGCCCGGGATTATCAGGATAAAATCCCCGCCTGGGGCTGGGAATTCGATGAAATCGGTACGGAACAGGGCGACCCCGTCGCTGACTGGATTACCAAAACCACAGATTCGTTGAACACGGCGTTTGAATACGGCTATATCTGGGAGTATGTCCAGACCCGATCCCCATTTGTTTGTCCTGTATTCGAAAACGAAATGAATCCCAAGCCGAGAATAGGGTATCTGCATGGTCCCTACGTCTGGGGCTGGCCGGGCGGGGAAGGTACGCAAAATCCTCCCGGTCCGATGTGGAGTTATTCTCTCAATGGACAGGCCGGCAGATGTATGAATGATCCGCAGTGGCGGGCTAATCCGGAACTGGTTCTTCCGAGTCCAGCCAGTGTTATGATGTTTTTTGAACAGGATTATTTTGACTTAGCTGCTTTTGATAACAGCATTTCCTTGTTCAGTGCTACCTTTAGTTCCAGTTCTAACTCAGAGGATTCTATTGGTCGATACCACAAAGTTTCCGGTACGATTACCCAAATCAGCGGTACGACCTTTGATTGCAGAAGAGGAAGCGGGAACATATGCTATTTCGATGGTCATGTGGGAGAGATGACTTTTCAAGAATACATAATCCAGCGCAGCACTTCCGCAGGCACGCTGGAACTCATTGGCGGATATCAAGGTTTTACCTGGCCGGGGTTTTAAGGGAGACAGGAAGAGTATAATGAAAAACGGAAACAGGCAAAGAGGTTTGACGCGGACGGAGGTAGTTGTGGTGGGCGGGTGTCTGGTGCTATTGACGTTGGTGATCCTGCCGGCCTTGAGCAGCGGCCGGGATGCTGGGAAGCGAGCGGTGTGTATGGCCAACCTCAAAATCCTGGGCACCGCGGCCCTCCTCTACGCCCGCGACCATGAAGACAAGATCCCCGGCTTGGGCATCGAATTCGATGAAGTACTTGAGCAGGGAGATCCCAAAGCCGACTGGGTTAGAAAAACCACAGATTCGCTCACAAAGGCTTTTGAATACGGCTATCTCTGGGAATATGTCCAGACCCGGTCCCCCTTCATTTGTCCAAGCCTGACTAATAAAATGAACCCTAAATTAATGTTGTCCCCCATACCCCATGGTCCCTATCTCTGGGGCTGGCCGGGCGGAGAAGGCACGGAAAATCCTCCCGGTCCGATGTGGAGTTATGTTGTAAATATCCAGGCAGGCTATTCTATGCATGACCTCCAGTATCGGGCCAATCCGGAATTGGTTCTACCCTCCCCATCTAAAATTATGATGCTTTTGGAAGAAGATTATATGGATATATACTCTTTTGATAATAGTTATGTCCTGTTTGCGGAAACGTATGATTATACGCATGATTTCCTCGGTGCGTTTCATTCATTATCGGGTAGTTTTTTGGAGGGAACCATAACGAGAAAGCAGGGGCTGGGTAATATTGTCTTTTTTGACGGCCATGTGGGCAGTCTGTCCAGCCAGGAGTTTCGACAGAGGCACAGTACACCGGAAGCTACACTGGAACTCTGCGGTGGATACGTAGGTTTTACCTGGCCGGGATTTTAAGAGAAAAAATAACAATGAAAAAGAAAGAAATGACAGGTTTCTGCCGGGTGGAACTGGTAGTGGTTTGCTTCTGCACGGCCCTCATGCTGAGCGTTACGGTTCCGGCCCTGACCAGCGGCCGGGATGCCGGGAAGCGGGCGGTGTGTCTGGCGAATCTGAAGACGCTGGGGGCGGCGATGCGGCTTTATGCCCAGGATCATGAAGATAAGATTCCCTGCTGGGGGTGGGAGTTTGATGATATACATTGGCTTGGGGAACCCTGGACGGATCCTTTTCCACCAGGACCAAGCGATTATCAACTGGAAAAAGCCTTCGAACTGGGATATATCTGGGAATATGTGCAGGCGCGGGCGGCCTTTGTGTGTCCGGCCCTACGGGCCAGTTTCAATCCGAATCTCAGGCTGGAGTATCCCTCTCCTTTACCGTACCGTTCTTTTGGCTGGCCGGTTCCCGACGATCCTGAGAGGCCGAGTTTTATGTGGAGCTATGGCGTGAACGGCCAGGCGGGCCTGTCGATGAACGATCCGCAATGGCGGGCCAATCCGGATTTAGTTCAGCCCAGGCCTGCCAGCGTGATGATGCTGTTTGAGCAGGATTATATGGATTATTCAGCTTTTGACAACAGTGTCAGCCTGTTTATGCCCATAGTTGGTGGTGGTGGTGACTCCCTGGGGGCATATCACATGGTCTCCGGTTCCGTGGGGGGAACTGACAACCAGCAAAAAACGGGATTTGGCAATCTGGTATATTTTGACGGTCATGTGGACTCCATGCGGCGGAGCGATTTTCTGCAAAAATGCAGCACCCAAGAAGGGATTTTGGAACTTTGGGGCGGTTATCCCGACTTTACCTGGCCGGGGTTTTAAGGGAGACAGGAAGAGTAGAATGAAAAACGGAAACAGGCAAAGAGGTTTGACGCGGA
>JAKJEP010000156.1:0-7225 GCA_022705365.1 Planctomycetota bacterium
GTTTTTCCATAAAGACATGTTTACCCGCTTCAATCGCGGCCCGGAAATGCATCGGCCGAAAGTGCGGCGTCTGGGTAAGCATGATCAGGTCGATGTCGCAGGCCAGCACCTTCTGGCAGGCATCGAAACCGGTGAAGCAGGTCTCCGGGGTGACGTTAATCTTCGTGGGGAGATTGGTTTTGTAATATTCGAGGAAACTGTCGATCCGGTCCTGAAACAGGTCGCCGACCGCCACAATCTCGACATTCTCAGACGAATTCATACAATTGGTGGAATCATAGATACCCCGCCCGCCGCAGCCGAGGACCCCGACACGGATCTTGTCGGAACCGGCGGCATAGGCTTTATTCAGACCCCCAGCCATGGCCGTCAGCGAGGCAAGGGCGGAAGTTCGGAGAAAATCACGGCGGGAAAAGTGTAATGGGGAAAATTGGCTGCTCATCGTTTACTCCATCATGCTAAAGTCCGGATTGATGAAAAATTATAAAATTTTCGAGATATTTTACAGTATATACAGCGGAATAACAAGAGTAATATCTTTATAAATATAATATCTTGATATTAATATATTTATGAAAAACCAAGACAACGCCACATCAGCTACCGGACGCACGGGAATGCTCAAAATGGTTATTATTTATGCCAATAATGGCGTTTCCCATTCACCAGAATTATTATAGAATGCAAAAGTACAAAAACGATATACAACAATAAAAAAGTCTGTTTCGCCGCCGATGGATGAAATAAAACGAGGCCGGAATGAGCTATTCGATTGGATTAGACTATGGAACCAATTCGGTTCGCTGTTTGATCGTGGATACCGCCAGCGGAGAAGAGGTGGCAACAGCGGTTAGCCCCTACCAGACCGGTGAGGCGGGAATCATTCTGCAATCCTCCGATCATAATGTGGCCCGGCAGAACCCGGCGGATTATATCCAGGGGATGGAAGCCTGTGTGCGGGAAGCCCTAAAAAACGCCCGGGACCAACGCCGGAACTTTTCCACCGACCAGGTGATCGGGATCGGCGTGGATGCCACCAGCTCGACCCCCCTGCCGGTGGACAAAGAGGGTGTGCCGCTAAGCACGCACAAGGAATTCCAGGGAAATCTCAATGCCCTGGCCTGGCTGTGGAAGGACCATACCAGCTACACCGAGGCAACGGAAATTACCGATCTGGCCCGGAAGGAAAAACCCCAATACCTGGCCAAATGCGGCGGTACCTATTCGCCGGAATGGTATTTCAGCAAAATTCTGCACTGTCTGCGGACAGACCGCAAGGTTTTCGAGGCGGCCTGGACCTGGATCGAGCTGTCGGACTATGTCCCAGCCGTGCTGACCGGCAATACCCACCCGGGGCAGTTCAAATGCAACCGCTGTGCCGCCGGACATAAGGGCCTTTTTAGCGAAAGCTGGGGCGGGTTCCCAGCCAGGGAATTTCTAACAAAGCTGGACCCGAAACTGGGAACGCTGCGGTACCGGCTGGCGGATAAAACCTATACGATTGATACGTCAGCAGGCGGCCTGACGAAAGAATGGGCACAGAAACTGGGGCTGCCGGCGGGCATTCCGGTAGCGGTAGGCGCCATCGACGCCCATATGGGCGCGGTCGGTGCCGGCGTCGGCAGCGGCAAACTGGTCCAGATTATCGGGACCAGTGCCTGCGATATATCCGTCTGGCCCAGCAGCCAGCCGTTGCGGGACATTCCCGGCGTCTGCGGGATCGTGGATGGCTCGGTCCTGCCTGGATATTTCGGCATCGAGGCCGGCCAGGCGGCAGTGGGCGATATCTATAACTGGTTTGTCAACTACCTCCAGCCGGGCGGGGCGAAAAACGGCTCCCACGAGGAATTAACCAGGAAAGCCAGCCAGCTCAAGCCCGGGCAATCGGGCCTGCTGGCACTGGACTGGAATAACGGCAACCGGAACATCCTGGCCGATCAGCGGCTGACGGGCTTGCTGCTGGGACAAACGCTGCATACCCGGCCGGAAGAGATATACCGGGTGCTCATTGAGGCAACGGCCTTTGGAATGCTGGCCATCATCCAGCAAATGGAAAAATACGGGGTTCAAGTTGCGGAAATCATAAATTGCGGCGGGATCGCGGAAAAAAATGCGATGCTAATGCAGATTTATGCGGACATCGTCGGTCGGAAAATGCTGGTATCGCGTTCGGCTCAGACTTGCGCGCTGGGTTCTGCGATCGCTGGCGCGGTAGTAGCTGGTAAAGCGGCGGGTGGTTATGACAACTTCGAGGAAGCGCAAAAATCGATGTGCGGCATAAAAGAGCGTACTTTTACGCCCCTCCCGGAGAATCAGAAGGTATATCAACGGTTGTATTCGCTTTACCAGCTATTGCACGATGCATTCGGGCGCAAAGACGGTTCCGCCCATCTCGCGGGGGTGATGAAGGAACTGCTGGCCATCAAAGACCAGGTGAACGCAACGGCATAAAACGACGTAAGTTCTTGCTGTTGTGCCACTTCGATAGAAACCGCAAAATAAAAAGTTATCTTCTTGCAATACCGGCGGAATCTCTGTAGATTATCCGCGGAAATTTGGTACTATATATATATAGACGGAACCGTCAAAAGTCGATATAGGCATCCAAAAACGGCTCTGGCTCCTCAATAACAAGGGATCGAAGAGCTTTTGACGCTGGCGTCTAAATAGTAAGTTATATAAGACATAGTTGGAACGGAATGCCTGAAAAGTAAATAGGGTTGGGGGTGTAGCTCAGTCGGTAGAGCAGCGGCCTTTTAAGCCGTTGGTCGTGGGTTCGAGTCCCACCGCCCTCATTAGCAGTAACTTGCGGTGAGATAAGACCTTATAAGAATTGAATTTTTCGGCTTTTCATCATGTAAAAACGCTATCGTCCAAGAATCGTCCATCGGATTATCCTACTTTCGATTTCAGACCGCTCAGCTTATTGACCGTCTCACTCATATTCTTTGCCCGTACACTGGCATAATATCGCATGGTGGTCATAAAGCTGCTGTGTCCTGCCAATGCCTGTACAGTCTTCGGATCGGCCCCCACCGCCAGCAGGTTTGTTACAAAGCTGTCTCTCAGGTTGTGCATGGTGAATTTATGCTTTTTATCTTCATCCACCAGCCCGGCCCTGACGCAGATCACGGCGAAATCTCTGGCAATATTGTTTTTCATTTTTCGCCCGTCTAAATCCTCACTGGTGATGATAAATTCACTTTGAAACCTAGTGATCTGGAGTCTTTGGAGTACGGATATTACCTCACAGGTCATCGGTATATCCCGATTTTTCCGGCTTTTGGTGAGGAAGCCCTTCTTGACCTTATTCCGAACGTGCAATAGCTGATTCTTGAAATCCACGTCTGACCATTCCAGATGTAAAATCTCCTGCTGCCTCAGCCCGGCATAATATCCAATGGTACAGATTGCCCGCCAGCGATCATCCAGACAGGCGGCCAGCAGCTTTTCAAATTCCTGTGGCTCCATCGGGTTCGGGACCGGCTCCGCTTCCCGGATAAACAGGGATTTCCTTTTACCATGAAATGGATTCTTTACCAGATACCCCCGATCTATCGCCTTTGAGAAACATGCCTGCAAGGTTCTCAGGCATTTATTGATCGTCGCGGGGGACACCTTCTTTTCTCCGTTTGGCTTTTTTCCGTTTGGCTTTTTTCCGTTTGGCTTTTTTCCCGCTATTCTGGCCGCCCGGAATTTCTCCAACATCGGATAATCAATCACGGTTAAATCTTTCGGATCACATATCTCTTTAAACTGTTTCAAGGTTCGCTCATGCTCTGTGACAGTTCCTTCTGCATGGGTATCTTCCAACTGCTCTAGGTGTTCAGCCACAAACCGATCCCATGTAATGGGGATGATCCCGGTATATTCACCCGTTACCAGTTCTTCCCGCTTCTTGGCGGCCAGATGTTGGGCATATTGCTTATCCGGCCCGGCGCTTATAAACTTTCGCCGCCCGGTTCGCGGATCATCCCACTGGACATTGTAGGTGTACCCTTTACCCACAAACTGCCGTTTAATCTGGTGAATATCCGCCTTGCACTTGCTGCACTCCCGCCGGGTCGCTCCGTTTTTGGTTCCACACTGGGGGCATATACGAATGCACCCGGTACGCCGCTTGCCCACATACACACTGATTTTCTTCATAGCTTCTCTCCGTTCTGCGCACGGCCAGCCGTCCGGTTGACACCCAAGTTCCGGTAAAGGAATTGGTCCGAACAACTGGCCTATGCCGCTTTGAAATTATTTACTTGTCATTTTTTCGGGTTGACCGAAACTCAGATGTCAATCGTGATTATCCCATATTCCGCTCAGGAATGCAATGATTTTAATACTTCATTTTGTAAGTTTTTCATTATCAGCCTCTTGCGGAATTTTCACACTCTTTTTCCGCCGCCTTTTCTTTTTGACGGCCATATCCGCCTCGAAGGCTTTGCCCTTGCGGATCAATTCCATGCTGACCACGATTGCCAAAACGGGGTCGATGTTATCGGGAAACCTTGCCATTCCTGACTTGCCCCTTTACCGCCCGCTTTCGCATATTCTCAATGATCCGGTGGGCTTTTGCTATGATCCGATTCAGTCTGATTGCCTGTTTTTCCATCGCCATTTCTCCTAAAAATGATCCTGTGATTCTGTAACCAACACAGGAAAAGCATATCTCATAGCCGGGGAAAGTCAAATTAAAAAACGTTGTAAATCATTTATTTTCAAGCACTTACTTAATTTTACTTAAGCATTCTTACGCATACTTAAGTTTGAAATCATAAATTCAGACCCTACCACGACTTAACTTTTGCCGGTGCTGGTGGCTCACAGTTTTATCCATCCGATAGGGTCTGAAATATTTTTATTTCGGGTGGAGTTTTTCCGCCATTTCGTCGGCAACTTCCCGCAAAATCCGCACGCCGTCCGGGCAAAAATGATTGGTGTCAATCATCGTTCCCCATACCAGCGTTTTGACCAGCCGCCGGATCACGATTCTTATTTCGTCGGGGATAAGCTCTTTGAACAGCTTGCCAAATAATTCCATGCTCACCCGGTCAAGGGCCAGTTCATCGCCCACCTCGTTCCCCGGATCATCATCATCGCCCAAATATTCCGGCACACCCGCTTTTTCATTCCATCGCATCGCTTTGCTCTCCTACAGGTTCAGGTTCGGGAAAAGGTCCATTGTCTTCACCTATTTCAATTTCGACAATATCCGGGGGTTCCCGCGGTATTGCTCTTACCCCTATATGGATAAACTCCGGCAACTTCTCAGGTTCCTTATAATTTCGCTCCCGCTTCGCCCACCGTTGCGGGAATTTCCGTTCCAAGTACCAGCCATAGGCTTGCCAAGCGTTCTCTGCTCCGGCGGCCTGCTGCAAGTTTTCCAAGGCATTCTGTTCAGCAAGGGCTTCACTCTTTTTTATAGACTCCCAAAACTCCCGAAATAATCCGCCTTTGGCCTTGCTTCCCTTTGTCATCCATCGGTAAAAAGTCGTTTCTCCGATCCCGGCTGCCTCTGCCGCCACACAGGCATAATTACCCGCCTCAATGGCCGCAGAAATGCGTTTTATGATTGCGGGGGTACATTTTGACCTTCTGCCCGGTTTTTTTCGCTTTCGTGCCATTCAGGAAGTCCTTAACGGCGGTAAAAATACGCCCTTTGGTGTCGATTTTCTCAGTCGGTTTCGTAAGTTCTGCATTTCCAATCATCATAAAAAGCCTGTCGGTCTGTTGGTCAAAAATGACTTCCGGGGCGTTCAATGGGGGCGGTTTGTGTTCTGTTGACGATTTCCGCCGTGTTTTCGGAAATCTTCTGATTCAGTGTAATCAAATCCAGAAGTCGATTCACAATCTCACCAAAAACAGAGGGGGTCGGCTCATTACCCCCACCAACTCCCCCCACGGATCCGGCCAGCATGGTTTGTATTTGGGCTGCCTGTTCCCCTGCTGCCCCGCTGCCTTCGGTGGGGGTAAAATATTGCTGTGGCGGTGGTGCATAACCCATCATCATCGGGGGCTGCCACATTTTGCTTTCAAACAGTCCTTCGGTTACTTCGTCCGCTTGGGATTGTAGCTTTCGACGTGCAATAAGCCCCGGTACATCCTCTTCGGGCGTTACCATCATCGCCGCCCGCAACATCCCTTGATCCCCTACGCCTTCCACGGGCTGGCCGGATTCCAAAACCGGCTTCAATGATCCTGCCTCTGCCAGTACATCGCTTCCCAGCTTCATAGACGCATCCGCCCGCACTTCATTCAATGCGATCCGTGTCCGCGATCCTTCCCGCCGGGCCAGCAGGCTTTCTTCATACATTCCCTGTTCGGTGTCAAACCTTCGCCCTAATCCCTGTCGCATGGTATCCGACAACGGGATTTCCGCCGTCGTTTCTCTAACCTTGCCCAGATAGCCCCCAAATGTCATCCCCGGTTTTTCAAGCTGAAACGAATCAGCAATCATCTGGGAATATGCCTTCACATCTTCCGGGCTTTTCGCCCCCATTTTCTTAATGGATTCAAATAAATCCGCCGTTTCCTTTTGCCCCAGACCTTGCCGCCCGACAAACTGCGCCGCCGCCTTGGTCATGCCCCGCTCATCCTCTAATCCGCCCCATGCCAGATTCCCGGCCATTGCAATCTCTTGGGCCTGCCCGATACTGCTCAGCTTTCCGGCCTTCATGGTTTCCGTGATCCGGCCTTCCGCCTCTCTCATTTTGCCGACACCGCCCATCTGGACAGCCAGTCCCTTCGCGGCTTGATCCATCGACATACTGCCAGCCCCCAGCTTCTTTTGGGCTTCCTCCAGTCTTTCGAGTTCTTCCCGCACCATAGCCCATGCCTTCTTGATTCCCTCCACTCCTACCCATGCCCCGATAAATCCCTTCGCTAAAGAGGTCAAGCTGGGTAACATCTTCTCTAGTTTGCTGGTTTCTTCCCCCAGTTCCTTTGTTTCGATGGTATGTTTTTTGGCAGAGGTTGCCGCGTCATTCATTGCTTCCGCCTGCTTGTCCGTCGCATATGCCATTTTTTCACAGGCTTCCGAAAGCAAAGTAGTTTCCCGTAAGGCTTCTTTGGCCGCCTGAATGTAACCAGAAGCATCCCCGCCAATTTTTATTTCTATCATTTCATCAGACATATTAAACGATTCCTGTTACACGTTTTGAAAAGCTGCTTTCATTGCTTCGCCCGAAAAATATATCCTATCCTACATTCGTAAAAAAGAGGGGGCGGCGGG
>JAKJEP010000156.1:7235-7610 GCA_022705365.1 Planctomycetota bacterium
CCCGCCTCCATAATCACCGCTGGCTCAGTCGCTAAACATAACCAACGGCAATACTCAAAGGGGATGGGGCAGGGCTTTTCGTCGGGATACCCTGCCCCGCTCTTATAGGAAAAACGAGTTAGACCGTTATCCATTGGTTATCAGCTTCGCACACAAAACTTCTTTGTGATTGCTGTACACGCTGGCCCAGTTCGATTTCGTCCCTAACTGGACATCGCTCGGATTTGCTGTCGCGGAGTTCCATTTCACGCCGCGCAGGTGGGGTACATAATCGACCTCAGCACGCATCCGGGTTAAAGCACCACGGGCATCGCTCAGGTAGGTTTCGAGATACTGCTTCAGTCCGCGCTGATATGCCAGCAGCAAAGCACCCGG